>JBDHWA010000119.1:0-6852 GCA_039809945.1 Dehalococcoidia bacterium
AGCGCGATGCCGCAGTCCTCGACAGTGTGGTGCTGATCAATCCAAAGGTCGCCCTTCGCCCGCATTTCGAGGTCGAAGACGCCGTGCTTGGCGATGTGGCTGAGCATGTGGTCGAAGAACCCGACGCCGGTCTCGGTGACGAACTTCCCGGAGCCGTCGACATTCAGCCGGACGTCGATGCTTGTTTCAGCCGTGCGGCGGGCCACCACACCGATACGTTCACTCATACGTCGTGTTATCCGCGATCGAAGGTTGTGTGTCGAATCTTGAACTCTGCTGTCAGCTTGCGGCGAACAGCGGCAGCTGCCCGGCTGGCTGCGGTGCGGGCAGACGGCCCTCATCGCCAATGGCGTATTTCGCCTTCAGCGCCGCAGCAATCGATTCGATTGACTGCGTGATCGACCGTGGCGCGCTGGGGCGAACGTAGAGTGTGCCGTACCACGGGAGGAGTTCGGGCCAGTCCCTCGCGAGGTACTCGAGGAAGTGCTCCCGCGTACCGGGACTGAGGCGCAGCGCACCGCACCAGATGAATCGCGCGCCGTGATCGCGGGCGGCCTTCACGACCGTCTCCAGCTGCTCAGGGCGGTCAGAGAGGCCCGGCAGGACCGGCGCGATGCTGAGTCCCGCGTGGATTCCGGCTTCGGAAAGCCGCTGCAGCACCTTGAGGCGCTGCCGGGGATGCGCAGTTCCCGGTTCGGTCTTTCGCCAGACATCGTCGTCCAGGGTCGGGACGGAGAAGCTGATGCTCATCGCGGTGCGCTGGCTTGCTTCGCGCAACACATCCAGGTCGCGCAGCGCGAGCGGCCCCCGGGTGATGACGCTGAACCGGGTCCGGGCTGCCGCGAGGGCCTCGACGCAGCCCCGCGTCAGGCGGTACTGCCCTTCGGCCGGCTGGTATGGGTCGGTGGCTGAACCGATGGCGACGTGAGCCTGGCGCCTGCTCGGCAGGCGGAGTTCGCGTCGCAAGACCTCGACGATGTTCGTCTTGACCCGGATGGATGTCCCGTACGCCGTTCCGCTCGGCCTGTCGGCGCGTTGTTCGAACGCGCGCACGTAGCAAAAGGTGCAGCGGTGGACGCACCCCATGTAGGGATTGAGCGACCACTCAAAATGCATCCCCTTGACTGGGCTGAGGGCGATCTTGCACGGCTCCTCGCGGTACTCGGCTCGCATGGCGAAGCAGGATTACCCGGCTATCCGCGAACGCAAAGACCCGGCTGGCACAACTGGTGGTCCGGCTACGAAAGGCCCTTAAAGAACGCCCAGACGGTGCTCGTTGCATCGAGCGCCTGGGAAGGGGTGTCCCCGGACGCTGCCGCCGAACCCGGCCAACCATGACTCGCTCCCGCAATGATGATGTAGCGGGCCACCGTCCCGTCCTTGCAGCCGGCCCAGTTCGTTGTGGTCAGGGGGCCATCCGTCGTGGTCGTGGGGGCGCCGCAGGCCATCGCGCTCGTCCAGAGCGACAGCGTTTGCGCCATGGAAACGAAGTCGACGTTGGCGATGGATTTCGGCCCACGGCCCCCGTCGATCGGATGGTTCTCGTCAGCATCGCCGTGGATAGTGAGCAGGTTCGTGCCCTTCGACGCGGCGCACTTGGGGATCTCCAACGACCCGGCGACGGGTGCGATTCCCCTGACCATCTCGGGGTGTTCGCAACCGAAACGAAAGCTCATCATCGCGCCGTTTGAATGCCCCGTCATAAACACGCGCGACGGGTCGACAGGAGCGCGCTGTTCAAGGTCCTTGATCAGCGCGGCGAGGAAACCGACATCGTCGACATTGGTGCGTGCCGCCTTGCCGCAGCAGCCGCCAGCGTTCCAGGTGCCGTCGAGGCCGTCAGGGAATACCGCGATGAACCCCTCCTGCTGGGCAAGCGCCTCGAATCGCGTCTTCGCCGCCATGATGTCGCCGGAGCCGAGACCACCGTGCAGCGCGAGAACCAGCGGCATCTTCGCATTTCCCGCGCCCTTCGGGACGAAGAGCCGGTAGGTCCGCTCCGTGCCGTCGAATGCCAGCGTACCGCGGCTCACGCCGGTTGCGATCTGCGGATTCGCCTCGGCGGACGCGGTCGCCTGGCTGGAGGCGGCAGGAGACGCGGCTGGTGTTGACGAGCCGGTGGTCGACAGCGTGGCTGTCGGCGAGCCCTCTGAATCGGACTTCGAGCAGGCGGTGAGCAGCAGTGTTGCGGCGAGGACGGTGACGAGGAGGAAGAGTGCTTTCACGGCAGCCATCATGACCGAGAAATGTCGCGAAGCAGTCACAAAGTGACGAAACCCCCGAGCGGGTTTACCCGGTTTCGCTGCTGTCGAGATGCTGCCGTAACTGGACGACCCGCCGGACAGCCTCGCGGATGACGTAGCCCGGCTCCGCGCCAGCGCGCTCGGCCTGGAGCGCGATGATCACTGCCTCGAGCGTCTCGGCGACTTCGAGCAGGAGTTCGCGCAGTTCACGGGCGTCGATCGGTTCCCCAGGCATCCCTTCCACCCTTGCAGTCTCCCGCCGGCGCCGGTGACGGGGACAGTCAAGACAGGTTACGACATAGTGACAAGTGGCAGCTCACGCTTCAGAACGGAGATGGGCGGTCGATAAGGCGTCGGCGTACTCATTCCAGCGGGAGCCATCGTGCGCGCGGATCCACTCGATGCGAACTGATGGCTTCGCTTTGACCAGCGCCCACGCCTGCTGCACGAGGTCGAGGTTCGCGATGTCGCCTTCGCGCCGCTTCCATCCCTTCGCTTCCCAGCCCTTGGCCCATTTCGTCAGCGTGTTCACAACCAACTGGCTGTCCGAGTACACGGTGACGGGCTGGCCCGCGGGCGCCATTTCCAAGCCTACGATAATGGCTGTCAGTTCCATGCGATTGTTGGTCGTCCACGGTTCGTGGCCGAATTTCTCCTCGCGCACATGGTTATCGATGACGTAGACCGCGCCCCAGCCGCCGGGGCCGGGGTTCGGCCGAGACGAACCGTCTGTGAAGATGCCGGTCGAGGGACCTTCGCTGAAACGCGCGAGTACTTCGGAGGTCGACAGATCCTGGGTCCGGGTGACCGATGATTTTGGCTTCGTGGCAGACGTCTTGCGCGCCTGTGCGCTCCCCGAGCCACCGTTCGAGCGGCAGTCCATGCATTGCCGCGGCGTCCAGTTCGGATACTTCTGCAGGACGGCTGACGGCAGGGTGAACTCGTTACCGCAGTCGTTGCACCGGAAAGCCATCGTCGTGAGTGTATCGCCGGTCAGGGTTTCGGGACGAAGCAGTAGCTCTGCGCATTGGGCGCGGCGCCCACAAAGTCGGTGACTGCGGACGTGCCTTCGACCCGCGCAGCCAGCGCCAGGCCGAGTGCCGGGTTGGTGAACTCGCTGAAGAACGCCCGGCCAGCGGGTTTCTTCAGCGCGCCGAGGACGTTCTGGTCGGCTTTGGTTTCGAACACGCAACCGGCTACCCAGCCCGCCTCCAGCGTCAGTTCCTTCATCGTTTCGAGGAGGAGGTCACGCCGTTCCGGGGTCAGCCAGGTCTGCAGCGGATCGGGTGTTGCGGTCGGCGGAGGCGTCGGCGTACCCCCGAGCGAACTGGAGTCTCCGCAAGCGGCGAGCAGCGGGAAGAGCGCGAAGGCGGCGGCCAGGGCCTGGAGGAAGCGCATCGAGGAGAACGCTACCGGAAGCTTCGCCACCGCGGAATGGCCGGTTCAGGGGCCCGGCGAGCCCTGAATTGCGGCCGCACGGCCGTGGTCGACGGCGGGTTGGTACGCTACCATCCCGGCGCAAACCATCATGGTTCAGGAGGTTCCCATGGCAGACGAGGGATTCGAATTCCCGGTCGACCGTACCCAGGTCATGCTCTTCGCCCGCTCGGTGCTCGACATCCGGCCCGAATATTCGGACCCGAACGATCCGGCGACGAAAGCAGTCGGCGGCATCGTGACCCCGCCGACGTTCGTGCAGTGCAGCGCGCACTGGCAGCCGAACTACCCGCTCGACCTGACTCGCCCGCGCAAGGACCCGGCCCCGCAGCGTGCAGCCGGAGGCGGTGGTGGCGGCGGCCTCGGCCGCGGGCTTCACGCGGAGCAGCACTACGAGTACCACCACCCAATCCACGTCGGCGACACGCTCACGGTGACCCAGAAGCCCGGCAAGAGCTGGGAGAAGGAAGGGCGCCGCGGCGGGAAGCTCAAGTTCTCCGAATCCATCACCGAGTACCGCAACCAGGACGGCGTCCTGTGCGTGACTGCGACCAGCGTCGGCGTCCAGACCGAACGCGCCGTGGACCAGTAGGAGGCCCGCGATGACTCTCAAAGTCGGCGACAAGCACGAGCAGGTCGTGATCGAGAACGTGAACCGCAGCCACATCGTGAAGTACGCGGGGGCGAGCGGGGATTTCAACCCGCTGCACCATGACGAGGGCGCCGCCCAGTCGATGGCGGGTTACCCGTCCGTCTTCGCCCACGGCATGCTCTCGATGGGCCTGACCGGCCGGATGCTGACGGACTGGCTGGGACCGGTTGCGCTGAAGAAGTACGGCGTGCGGTTCACCAAGCAGGTCTGGCCCGGCGACACCCTGATTGCGAAGGGCGAAGTCGTCTCTGTGGAGAACGGCCTCGCGACGATCAAGGTCGTGACCACGAACCAGAACGGTGAGTCGGTTGTCGAAGGCGAAGCCGTAGCGGCCGTCTAACGCACTCGTCGCACTGAACTGAACGAGCCCGGCCTGAGGCAGCACCTCGGGCCGGGTTCGTGTTTTCTTTTGGTGCTGGAGTCAAATGGGGAGTGGTAGGCGATGAGGGGCTCGAACCCCCGACCCCCTGCGTGTAAAGCAGGTGCTCTGACCAACTGAGCTAATCGCCCGCGCGTTGCGATTGTCCGGCGCGAACGGCCGGTGTGTCGAACCTATTGCGCGGCGATGTGCGCCATGCAGGTCACGGCGGACTCGACTTCGAGCGCCGAGATGCGCTGTTCCTTCACCCACGCGCGGAAGGCCGGCTCATCCCATGTCCCGGCGGTGCGGTAGGGGCCCAGGGCGGGGTAGTTGGTGGATGCCAGGCGGAGATCCATGAGGGCGCGGTTCCGGGTGACGGCCTCCCGGGCTTCCCCCGAGGCGAACGCCGCGTCGATGCGGGCGCTCTTCCGGCCAAGGACCGCGGTGATTTGGCCCGGGTCTTCGAAATAGGCGTCCAGCGGAAGTGCGCCGACCAGTTTGGCCGCTGAGAGGGCTCCGACGCCCGGAATCCCGGGGAGGTTGTCGCTCGCATCGCCGCTGGCCGCCCGGTAGTCGAGGTAGCGTTCGCGGGGGAACGCCACGGCTGTTCCGTCCGCGGCTTTCGGCGCCGTCGCGTCGCTGAAGTTGTCAGTGGTGATAACCAGCCGCTTCACGGGCGAGTAGATGGAGATGCGTTCGCCGACGAGTTGGAGGAAGTCGCGGTCAGTCGAGCAGATGCGGACCGGTCCGGGTGCGGCCAGCGCCTCGGTGGCGATGAGGTCGTCGGCCTCGGTGTTGACGCCGCGGAGGATTGAGACCGGGAGGCAGGCCTTCGCCATCTCGGAGAACTCGCGGATGCCCTCGAGGACGTACTGTTCGAACTCCATGAAGTTCGGGTCGGACTCGCGGCCCGTCTGGTAGGGCGGGAAGACGGCGCGGCGGCGAAGCGGGCGGCCTTCGTCGAAGGCGACCACGAGGCGGCTGGTGCGTTCGCCCGGACTGTCGAAGAGTCCCGGCTGTCCGTCCCGCCGAGGGTTCGCGTCTGGCGGTTCGCCGGCGCGAACAGCGAACCCGATGACGCTCTGCGTGAGGCCGAGCAGCGCGGCGCGGATGTACTTCTCGGGTGTGTTCGCACCCATTGGCCGGCGCAGGGCGTGAAATCCGGCCCAGGCGACGTTGTTGCCGTCGACGATCAGCAGCATCGGCGAAGTATCGTGCTACCGGGGCTCCGGGGTCGAACCGCCAGCGGCGCTGGCTTCGACGTACACCCAGCGGTCGCGGTCGGCGTAGTGCAGGGTTCCCCCGCGCACCACGGCGTCGCGGAGCACCTGTGTGTAAGCCGCCATCGAGACCCCGTGCGGGTTGAGCCGCAGGGCCTCGTCGATGACGGGCGTGATGCGGGATGCGTCTGCGTGCAGGCCAATCCGCGCGGTGGCAAGGCCGATTGCGTCGCCTGACGTGAATCCGAACTCCGTCTCCAGTTCGGTGAACGCCTGGTCGGCGTCGCGCAGGCGTGCGGGCGGACCATCGACGCCGGCAGCCAGCAGCGAGCGCGCGTAGTCGGTCGCGTACCGGCGCTCCAGTGGCATCAGGGTATTCGCTTCGGAGTAGTCTGCGGCGGCCGCATCGAAGTGCTTCGCGGCGTAGTTGTCCCACGCCTGGTTCGCCCGGTAGTCGGCCATGACCATGCGCGTGGCGAGGAAGAAGGCTGCGATGACGGCCGGAGCGACCAGTACGGCGCGCAGGGCCGGCGGCGTCAGCGCGAACCGGCCGGACGGCAGCCGGCGTCCTTCTGCCGCGAAGCCACCGAGGACCACGAAGAACGCCGCGTGTGCCGCCAGCGAAACCGGGTTGAGCAGCGTGAGCGCGCCGTACGCTGCCAGTGCCGCCCACGCCCAGGGTGCGGTCGAAGGCGCATCACCGGCGTGGCGGCGGGCCTGCCTCACGCTGTTCGTGGAGGCGAGCACGACGAGTGCCGCAAAAGCTGCCAACGCCGGGATGCCGTAGTTCGCGGCGGTGTCGAGGATCAGGTTGTGGCTGCTCTGGGCCACGAGGTCGTAGCTTTCGTACGCCCCGCCGAGGTCCGCCGGGCGATGCACGGGGAAGGCGAGGAAGAGGCCGTCAGGACCCGCTCCGTGCAGCGGTTCGGCGCGAATCAC
>JBDHWA010000120.1:0-6834 GCA_039809945.1 Dehalococcoidia bacterium
GAGATGGTCAGCAACCAGATCCTGCAGCAGGCCGGCACCGCGGTCCTTTCGCAGGCCAACCAGCAGAGCCAGTCCGTCCTCAGCCTCCTGAGGAGCTAATCCCGCCCATAGGAGCGTGAACCCCAGAGGTTCTACATCGAGCTTGAGGCCCGGCGAAAGCCGGGCCTCGGGCGTTTCCCGGGCTGCGCCAAATCGCCACTCAAGATCGGCTGCGCTCCGCCCGAAGATCAGGTGAGTCCCCGAAAGGATGCGGCCATGGCCGATCTTAGACTGGCAGCAATCGACCCCGTCCGGCTCACGGCTGGCCAGGTGTGGGCTGACGGCCGGCAGGGCGGCGGTAAGCGTGGCAATCAGCCAAGGCCTTCGGGGAAGACACGGCTTGTCCATGCGCTTGCGCCAGGCAGGCCGGTGGAGACGTGCGAAGTGGACTACGTTGTGGATGCACAGGGACTGATGGTCGCCGTCCTTGTCCGCGACGTTTCGACCGGGGAGGTCATCGCCCGGGTGGAAGCCCGGGACCTCTGGCAGCTCGGCATGGACGAGGCAGCCGGGGGCGTACTCCTGGAACGGAAGGGATAACCGATGTCAGACCCCGTACGGCTTGGCGGCTTCTTCGCGACCTTCGATACCGAGGCCGTTATTTCGCAGCTCACCGACATTCGTATGAACAAGGTGACGCTGCTCCAGAACAAGGCAATCCGCGAAGGCCAGAAGAAGGCCGCCATCGCGAGCATCCAGACGGCCATTGGCAACCTCTTAAGCAAGGCCAACACCCTCGCCAACGCCTCTTCCGTGAGCGGAAAGAGCGGCGTCAGCGGAAACGCAGCCGTGTCCGTAGCCACCACGCCATCCTCGCTGCTGGGGCAGTTCACTATCGACGTCACGCGGCTTGCGACCGCTTCGAAGTTCGCCGGCACATCGTTCGCGGCGGCGATTGATGCTGCGAAGCCGATGGCCGAGTCGAACTTCGGCTCGGTTCCGAACAACGGCACCTTCACCATTGCTACCGCGAGCGGCGGCAGCCAGACCTTCGGTGTCGGAGGCGCGGCGGTGCAGTCATCCGCGCTCCTCAATGCCAACAACTTCCAGATGGCAGTCACCAGCGGGACGTTTACCATCGCCACTGCTTCCGGCGGATCTTCTCAACTCACCATCGACGCGACGACGCAGACGCTCGACGACGTTGTGGCCGCCATCAACGGGAGCGGCATCGGCGTCACGGCTTCGATTGCGAACGACGAGTACGGCCACGCCAGCATGCTCTCGCTCACGTCCGCGCAGGGTGACATCACCCTCGGGGCCGTCAGCGATACATCGAACTTCCTGAGCGCTACGAACCTGCTCTCTTCCGATGGAACAACAACGCGCACGAGCAGCGCGGCGATGACGAAGATGATGTCGTTGAACGATGTCATCGCGGACATCAACGCCAGCTCCATCGGCGTCACGGCGAGCATCACGAGCGATGGCCTTGGCCGGGCGAACGTCCTCACGGTGACCTCCTCGCAGGGCAACATTACCTTCGGGAACGGCGCCGATACGTCGAACTTCCTGAGCGCTACGAACCTGCTGACCTCGGCCACGGGTTCGACCCGTTCGAGCGCATCGCCGCTCTCCCGTGCCGGGCAGACTGCGAAGCTCCAGGACACGCCGTTCCTCTCCGGCACCGTTGCTTCCGGGGACCACAACCTCGTCATCAACGGCATCGACATCGCCTACAACGCGGCGAACGACTCACTGGCCGACGTCATCAACAGGATCAACGGGAGCGAAGCCGGAGTTGTGGCCCGGTACGACAGCGTGACTGACTCCATCAAGCTCCAGAACGCCAAGACTGGCCCGCTCACGATCACGGTCGCGGATGATGGCGCCGGCGGCGACCTGGCGAGCAAGCTGGGTCTTATCGGGGGAACCTTCACCGAAGGTGAGACGGCCGCCTACTCCATCGACGGCGGGCCGTCGCAGAGTTCCGCTTCGAACTCGATTGCCTACAACGGCGCCAGCCTCACGTTCAGTGGCCTGACCAACGGAGCTGCCACCATCACGGTCAGCCAGGACGCCACGGGTGCACTCGGCGCAGTTAAGGGTTTCGTGACCGAGTTCAATAACGTGCTCGCCGCCATTGACAAGGCAACGAAGGCGGACGGTTCGAAGACCAACAACACGTCTGGCCCGCTCAGCGGTGATGCGAGTCTGCGCCAGCTCCGATCAGACATGCGGTCCATCATCGGCAGCGCCGGAATCAACATCAACGGCACCTATTCGACCCTATCCCAGATCGGTCTCTCGTTCGGCGCTGTGGGTTCGGCGGTTGGGAGCACCAACACCCTCCAGCTTGACGAGGCGAAGTTCAAGACTGCGCTTGAGAAGGACCCGGCGGGCACCCAGGCGCTGCTCAGTTCTCTTACCCTGGCCGCGAGCATCGACCCAGGAGGGACGAGTTCGATCACCAGCATCACCGGGACGTTCAGCGGGCCAGGTGCAGGGCGCTATTCGATTTCCGACGATGGCGCTGGGGTCCTGACCTCCACCTTCACCCCTGCCAACGGCGCACCCGCCACCACTTCAACCGCAACGGTCACAGCGAACGGCTCGACGACCCTGCTCATCCCGGGAATGACGGTCAACGTCGGCGCTTTGCAGGCCGGCACGACCACCATCACCGTCGCGCCGTCGTCCCAGAGCGTGATTCAGCGCCTGAAGCAGTTCGCCGAAGTGCAGTCCGGCGCCGGCGGCGTCCTCCAGAAGCGCCAGGACGCTATCACCGCCATAACCGATGACATTTCCGACCGCATCGACAAGGTGCAGGAGCGGATTACGAACGAGATGGAGACACTGCGCAAGAAGTTCGCGGCGATGGAGCGGGCCCAGGCGCGGGCCCAGTCCATCATCAGTACGCTGCAGCAACAGGCGGCGAAGTCGACGAACCAGAAGTAACGAACCGCGGAACTTCCCCGATATTCTCGTGGGGACGTCCGGCCGAACCTCCCTGTAGTGGACCAGCCCGCGATCGAAGGAGACCGCTGATGACCAGCAATCCGTACGCGACTTACCGCAACGTCGAAGCAACGACCGCGGACCCGGTGACTCTCACCACGATGCTCTACGACGGCTGCGTGAAGGCGCTCAAGAAGGCGGTCATCCACCTCGAGAGCGGCAACCGGAACGGCTTCAACGACGAGACGAACCGCGCGTACCTCATCATCGGAGAGTTGGCGAGCACCCTGGACATGAGCCAGGGTGAGATAGCGACCGGCCTCGCCGGGATTTACGGCTACTGCATGCGGCTCATTGTCGAGTCATCCCTCGGCGACGCGGCGAAACTGCGCGAGGTCGAGCGCCACATCAGCACGATCGCGACCGCCTGGAAGACGGCAACGGCGGAACTGAAGGCTGAGCGGGCGCCGGTGCGGGCCGGGGCCGAAGCCGCCGCATGAGCCGCTTCACCGCAGCCGCCGAGGCTGCACTGGTCATTGCCCGCGCTCGTCACCTCGCCATCCGTGAGGGCGATTTCGAGCGTTACGAGTCGCTCGGTGAGTCGCTCACCAGCGCCTGCATGGCGCTCGAATCAGCTCCACCGTCGTCTGCCGAAAGCGGTGTGGTCGATGAACTCCTCGCGCTTGAGACAGCTTCGGTGCGGTTGCTTGAAATGGAGACAGCCGCCGTATCCCAGCGGCTCGTCGACCTGGCCGCCCGTTCGCGAACTGCCAGTGCGTATCAGCGCACCGAGCGCCTCTCCGTAAACGCGCGGTAACACCCCCGGCACGTGTTCGTAAGACTTCTGTGGTGACCTTGAATTGTCACCGTTTCGCCCTCCGGTGATGGATGCCTGGTGGCCTCCGCGGCGTCAAGATTGGGCGCGAATTTGCCGACACTCAGAGGGAACCCGGATGGACGGGGACAGGAAAGCCGATGCCTGAGACGCCAGCCCGCAGCAGCTCCCGCCGTTCGAACGCCGTCGCTATCGCGTTGGTGGCAGGCGCTGCCGTGATCTCCTGGTTCGGCCTCTCGGGCGGAAGCGGTGGGCCGCAGCCGCCGGCATCCCTCGTTACGGTTGCGAAGGCCGACGCGCCAGAGCCCGATGCCATCCGGCGCATCTCCGAAGCGGGCCTGCCGACGCGCATCGTGGTCGAATCCGCCTCGGTGGATACGCCAATCGCAGAAGTCGGTGTCACCGTCAGCGATGGCAAGGCGCGCTGGGAGACGGCGTGGAAAGCCGCAGGGCACCATATCGATTCGGCGTTGCCCGGACAGCCCGGGAACATGGTCATCACCGGCCATGTCTCCGTCGCGGACCGCGGAAACGTTGCGGTGTTCAAAGAGCTTGACCGGGTTGAGCCGGGAGACACCGTGGAGGTGTACTCGGGCGACCAGGTGTATCGCTACGCGGTGAGCAAGGTGGTGGTGGTCCCGCCGTCCGCGATCAAGCTCCTGCGTTCGAACAGCGAGAGCACGGTGACCCTGATCACCTGCACGCACGACCTGAAGAACCGCCTTGTCGTTATCGGAACGTTGCAGGGCTAACCAATTGAAATGGCGCGCCGCGCGCGCCTACCATGAAGGAGCTGGACTGGGAGGATGGATGATATGGCAGTGAGGAAGACTTCCGGCGCAGGCGCCGCCAGCGGTGTGGTGTATGACCTCGTCCGCGGGCGCACGGGCGCACCGGCCACAGAACCACAGACCCGGGCTGATAGCGCCGGCATAACGTCGGAGGCTCGCGAACTGTCGAGCGCGCTCCACGCCGTGGAAGCCGCGGACGATGTGCGGGCCGAGAAGGTTCGTGCCCTGCGGGAGCAGATTGCCAACGGCACCTACGCTCCCGACCCGCGCGAGATCGCGAAGAAGCTGGTCGAGCGCGGTTTCTAAGTTCGAAGAAGCCCCGGGTATGTCCGGACACTCCCTTGCTGCTTCCGCCCGGCGCGAACTGGGGGATGCCCTGATGGTTGGGACTGCCTGGCACGGCCTACCGTGAATTCAGGAAGTGGTGGTTGGGCAGCGGTTGTTCCAGGCCTCCCTCCCGAAGTGCATCACCCGGAGTTTGCCGTGCCAACGGTGCTTGCCATCGACCCGACAACCCCGCGCTCGCTAACAGGGCAGTCCCTCCTCGGCGACCAATTGATCGTCGAACGTGTGAACGACCCCGAGGCGGCGCTGGTGCGCGCCGGGACGACCGCCTATGACCTCCTCGTGCTCGCGAACCTCTCGGTAGACGAGCAGCAAACGCTGGTGAGCGGGTTCCATCTCCATCGAAGCTGGCGGCTGGTTCCCGTGCTCTACCTGGCAGACCCGGCGACCGCCGGACTCGCGATCCCCGGGTCTTTCCGGCCCGAAATCGACGGGCTGCTGCGCGGAACGCTCGAATCGCCGCAGGTGCAGAAACGGATCGCCGAACTCGCCCGCGAAGGCGTCGGCAGCGCCGAAATGGTCGTTGCCGGACCGTACGAACTCGACCCGGTTCGTGGCACGCTGCGCCTTGTCGACCACGAGGTCGCGCTGACTGACCGCGAAGCGGAGATCCTGGCGATTCTTCTCGCTCATCCGAACCGCACGGTCTCCGCCTCCGAGATCATCGAGCGCGGGTGGGGCGCCGATGCGGACACGCGCTATCTCCAGATCCTCCGCCGGCACGTCTCGAATATTCGCCGCAAGCTGGAGCGCACCGCCGCCGCACGCAGCGTCCGCACCGTGCGGGGTTCGGGCTACCGCTTTGACGTAAAGCTCGCGAGCTGACTACCGGCCGCGGAAGGTGGCGTCCGAGGTGTCGATCCAGGTGTCAGCGAAGCGGTGCTGGTAACCGTCCGCCGTATCGAGCGGCAGGCCCTTCACGTAGGGCCACGTCAGCGCCACCACGCGCTCGCTGAAGAGGTTTACTCCGGCGTTCAGCGCGAGCAGCCTCCGCTGGATGTTGTAGCCAATTTCGCGCCGCTTCGCCTTGTCGAGTTCCACCCGTTGAGCATCGATCATCGAGGTCACCTCGGCATCGCGGAGCGGGAAGCTGTTCTTGGTGCCGTCGGCATGGAAGTACGGGTAGACCCAGTCATCGAGGTCGATCCAGCCGTTGTCAGCGCCCGCCGCCCAGGGCGCCGTTCCAGAGATAAGCAGGTTCGACAGCTCCGAAAGGGGCAGAGGCACCACGCGCACCTGCTCGAGGCCGAGGTTTGCGGCCAGTTGCTCCTTGATGGTCTGCCCGAACTGGAGCGCCGCCTCAGTCTCATCGACGACGAACATCGGGAGGTCATCCTTCACGGGCTTCTCTGCCTTGAATGCGGCGAGCAGCGCGGCTGCCTCCTTCAGATCCTCGGCGCGGCCGCCATCACCCGGGCGGTACCCGGCGTAGGTTGTGAGCTCGCTCTCGGGCAGGGCCCAGTCCACCATCGGCCAGCTGACCCAGGGGTTCACGCCACCCGAGCCCCCGTAGAACTTGTCGATCATCGCCCGCCGGTCGAGCGCGATGGTGACGGCTGTGCGGAAGCGCAGGTCGTTGTAGGGGTCGTTCACGAGGGAGAAGCGCATCCCGAAGAACTGGGAGTGGCCCATCGTGGTCTCGGTGAGCTGCGGGATGCGTTCACGCAGGCGGGTAGCAAGCTGCCTGCCGACCACCGCCGCATCCAGCTCCTTGGTCCGGAATCGCGCTTCAACAACCGCGCTGCTCTCGGGCTGGACCAGCGAAACCCCGTCGAGGTTGGGGCGGCCGTCGCCGCCGTGCCAGCTGGGGTTCCGGCGAACGCTCGCGAGACGGCCGTCGGTCCATTCGACCCACTGGAACGGGCCGCTGCCGACCTGTGTCGCGCTGCCGATGTCGTTCTTATCGCCCGCCGTCTCCGGCGCCAC
>JBDHWA010000121.1:0-6775 GCA_039809945.1 Dehalococcoidia bacterium
GCCATCAGCACCCAGGTGGTTCGCTTGTTCGAAGCCACCCGATCCCAGACCAGGATCGAACCCGGGATGAACGGCTGGGGAACTGGGTCACTCGTCACGAACGGGAACCTCCGGCGGATGCGGCCCGGGAATGCGCGCGCGGGCCACGGCTCGCTGGCGCGGCAGAGCGGGTGCGGTGGTCAGTCGCGAGGAATCTGGCCATCCCCGGCCCTCATTCGCTATTCAGAATTGGGCGCGTTAGAGGTTCAGGGCGCTGGCGTGGCTGGCGGCGGCGCAGGTGCATCGTTGCCGAAGCTGACCTTGACGTCTTCGCGCGCCGCTTCCTCTGCTTCGTAGAATTCCGCCGGTTCGAAGTTGAACATGCCGGCGATGATTGAACTCGGCACGGTCGCGGTCTTTTCGTTGTAGACGCGGACGTTGGAGTTATAGAACTGGCGGGCGTAGGCGATCTTGTCTTCGGTGTCGGTCAACTCGCGCTGGAGTTCGAGGAAGTTCTGGTTCGCCTTCAGGTCCGGGTAGGCTTCAGCGACGGCGAAGAGGCTGCGGAGCGCGCCGGTGAGCATGTTGTCGGCCTGGGCGGCCTGTCCGGGCGTGCCTGCGCGGTCGAGCATCGCCCGGGCGCGCGTCACGTTTTCGAGCACTTCCTTTTCGTGCGCGGCGTAACCCTTGACGGTCTCGACGAGGTTCGGGATCAGGCTGCTGCGTCGCTTGAGCTGCACATCGATGCCGGACCAGGCTTCCTTGACCCGGATACGAGCACGGGCGAGGCCGTTGTACATGCCGAACACCCAGAACACGAGGATCAGCACGACAACTGCGATGACGATGAGCGTGATTAACAAACCCATGAGAAACGCTCCTGGCGGGGGTCACGCGCATCCTAGCACAGCACGCGAAACGAGCCGGGATAGAGCGGCTTTACCAGCGAGAAGCACGTCCGAGCCGAGGCGTCAGACGAGAACACCGTCCGCGAGGAGGTCGGCGATCTCGTCCATGTTCAGCCCGATGATCCGTTCGCAGACGTCCATGGTGTGCTCGCCGAGCAACGGCGACGGCCCAGGCACATCGCCAGGGGTCTCCGACAGTACGGCGGCCGGTCCGTCATGCGCTTCACGGCCCGCTTCCGGGTGGTCCACGTAGCGGTAGTAGCCGCGGGCCTTCATGTGCGGGTCACGGTCGAGCATATCCTGGGCGTTCTGGACCACACCGGCCGGGACGCCGGCGGCCTGCAGTGTTGCTGCGGCCTCCTCCGCCTTCAGGCCTGCAGTCCAACTGCCGATGAGCGCCTCCAGTTCGTCCTCGTTGGCCTTGCGGGCGGCGAAGGTGGCGAACTTCGGGTCAGTCGCGGCGTCTGCGTGGCCAAGGGCTTTCGCAGCCGCCTGCCATTCAGCGTCGCTTCGGCAGGCGATGACGACCCAGCGGTCGACCGAACCAATCGACTCCGGGTCGTCGGCGCAGCGGAAGGCGCCGTGCGGTGAGGCGGAGATGCTGCGGTTGCCGTTTCGCGAGGGATTCGTGCCGTTCACGAGGTGCTCCGGCACCGCGGTGCCGAGCGTGTTGACCACGGATTCGAGCTGGGGGAGTTCGATGCACTGGCCCTTGCCCGTCCGCTTGCGGTAACGGACCGCTGCGAGGATGGCTGTGACCGTGTGTCCGGGGTTCACGACATAATCCGGGTAGTTGGTCCCGATGCCGAATGGGGGACGGTTGGGAAACCCGGACATTTCGCTGAGGCCGGTCACGGGCGTGAGCACGGCGCCGAAGCCGAGGAAGTCGCGGTGAGGACCCTCCATCCCCTGCATCGGGGCGTACGCCGCGATGAGCCGTGGGTTCACGCGGGAGAGCTGGTTGTAGGTCAGGTTCCACTTCTCCACGACGCGTGGCGTGAAGTTCGTCAGGAAGACATCGCACTTCTCAATGAGGCGGTAGGCGATCTCCTGGCCCTTCTCAACGTTGAGGTTCAGCTGGAGCGAGAGCTTCCCGCAGTTGTAGTTGTTGAAGTACCCCGAGACGTTGTAGCCATCCTTGAAGGTGCCATCCGGGTTCATCGCGAAGGGGTGGGCGCGGCGCAATCCGTCGAGCTTGGCTTCGGATTCAACCCGGATTACTTCGGCGCCGAACTGTGCCAGTGTGTTCCCCGCGATTGGCCCCGCGCCAAACCAGGAGAAGTCGCCGACACGGAGGCCTTCGAGTGGTCGCTTTGTCATGTGATTCTCCTTTCTAGAGCGCGCCGAGGATGGCTTCGGTATGCTCGCCCAGGCGCGGCGGCCGCTGGACGGTGGCCGGACTTTCGGAGAGCCGATAGGGCGGGCCTGGGAACTCCACCGTGGAGTCGCCAGCCGGGTTCGGGAACCTGATGTACCAGCCTCGTGTGCGGAGCTGGGTGTTTTCTGCAAGGTCTGCGGGTGTCGAGACGATACCGATGAGCAGGCGGCGGTGCTGCCCCTCTTCGTAGGCTTCTTTCGCCGTCTTGCTTTCGAAGAACCGGCCGATGACATCGTTGATGTGGGGCAAGTGGCCGATGACCTGGGCGGCGCGTGCCGGGTCGCCCATGATCTGGGTGAGGAAGCCCATGTTGAGCGCCGAGATGATCTCGCGGTAGGGCTCTTCGTCAAGGTCCTCCTGCATTCCTTCCTCGCGCATCCAGTCGACGAGTGCGGGCAGGTCTTCACCCGCGGGCGCGATGATGAAGAGGAGCACATAGCCGTCTTTTGTCTTGAGCGTGCCGGCGCCGGGCAGCCGGAGTGGGATTGCGCCGAGTTCCCCGGTGCGTACCCGGTTCTTCTTCTGGAAGTCCCACGACTGCATCGCCGTTTCCTGGGACATCGAGCAGGCTTCCTGGGCGGATACGTCGACCTGCTGGCCCTGGCCGGTTTCCTCGGCGTGGAGGAGGGCGATCATCACCCCCTGGGCTGCGTGGATACTCGCCGAAATGTCGGCCTGGTGGCCGTAGATCATGTTCGGCGGGTCTGCCATCTCGCCGGCGAGCGTCATGAGGCCGCCCATCGCCTGCCCGACAATGTCGGAGTAGGCCCAGGTGGCGTGCGGCCCCGTCTGGCCGAAGCCGGTGACCGAGGCATAGACGAGCGACGGCTTTTCGGCGTGCAGTTGGGCATAACCCAGCCCGCGGGCAGCGAGGTAACCCACCGGGTTGTCCTCGACAACAATATCGGCCGAGAGCGCGAGTTGCTTCGCCTTCGCCTGGCCAGCGGGGCTATCGAGGTCGAGCACAACTGACTTCTTGGACGTGTTGTGCACCCAGAACGCGAGGCTCGCATCTGGCTCACCGTCGTGACCGGTGACGAAGGGGCCGGCGTTGCGCTGGCGGCCGCCTCCCGGGGGTTCCACCTTGATCACGTCCGCGCCGAGGTCGGCCAGGAGCTTCCCGCAGTAGGAGCCGGTCTCGTCTGTGAACTCAACGACGCGCACGCCCTCGAGGGCTCGTTCAACCATTCCTTACGCCTCCGGAACCGCGGTGACACGCTGCTGCAGGTCACGGCCAAGGATGGCGGCCGCTTCGTTCACCATGTCATGCAGGATGTTGGCCGCGGGGCGGATGTTCTTGAGCATTCCCGAAGCCTGGCCGGCGGCGTTCATGAGCAGATCTTCGCGCCCGGCCTGTCGTGCCGAGTAGATGAGGTCCTGGATGAGCAGGCCCTGGATACCCATCGGGAGGGCCTTGATGCCGGATGCCTCGTACGCCTCGATGAGCGGGTTGGTGATGTTCCGCATCGTTTTGCCGCTGTAGAGCCGCGTGATCTTCGTGTCTTCGTCCGTTGCCGCGAGGACACGCTGCTTCTGCAGGTCAGGCTGGTTCGCCTCTTCCGAAACGAGGAACGCCGTGCCGCACCAGACGCCGATGGCGCCCATGGCGAGGGCTGCCGCGAGGCCGCGACCATCGGCGATGCCGCCCGCCGCGACGACAGGCGTCGGAGAGACGGCATCGATGACCTGGGGGACGAGCGCCATCGTGGCAATGCGACCGGTGTGGCCGCCGGCTTCCGTGCCCTGGGCGACTACCGCATCGGCGCCGACGCCGGCGACGCGCTTCGCGTTCTTCACATTGCCGACGAGCGAAAGCACCTTCGTGCCGTTCGCCTTCAGCCGCTCCATCCACGGCGCCGGGCTGCCGAGGCCCGAAGCGAAGACGGCCACCTTCTCCTCGATGACCACCTCCATCTGCTCATCTGACATACCGCCGGAGCGGCGGCGGGGCGCGGTGGCAGTCGAAGCAGGGCGCGGCGCCTGTTGCCAGGGGATGCCCACTTCCTCGGCGACGCGCTTGAGGCCCTCGTAGGTCTCTTTCGGGATGAGGTCCCGCGGGTCCGGGGGCATTTCGCCGCTGGCTGCGCCGCCCATGAAGTTCGACGGCAGGAGGAGGTCGACGCCAAAGGGCTTGTCCGTCATCGAACGAACGGCGTTGATCTCCTCGCGGAGGCGTTCCGCGCCGAAACCGGCGCCGCCGATAACCCCGAGTCCGCCCGCATTCGAGACTGCGGCGACGAGCGGCGCCGTCGCGACAGGCCCCGTAATGCCGCCAGCAACGGGCCCCATACCCGCCAGGATCACCGGGTATTCGATACCCAACATGTCACAGAGAGCCGTCCGCAGGACTGGTCGTGCCACCGGGCACCTCCCCAAATCTGAATGGGGTTCACTATACGTGACCAACGGGATCGTGGCAGGTGTGGCGCGCCGCTCGCCTAGACCGGCAACCGGGCGCGGGCGAAGATGAACCGCGTGAACAGTCCAGTAACGCCGTGGGTGCTCGCCGGCCGGATCCTCTCGATCATCGGCATGGCGTTTTTCGCCGCCGCGGCGATCTTGATGTTCATCATCCCCGAGTGGCTATACGGCCTCATCGCGGTCGCGCTCTTCTGGCCGTTTTTCGGCCTCATCGTGCTCGTTGAGCGCCACCAGGCGAAACACGGAATGATTGGTCCGGACGTTGACCCGGAAAGTGTCGAGTAGGCGCACAGGCCGACCTCGAATTGCCTTGAACCTGCGAGTCCTGCGCCCGGCTGCGTTGTCTATGGCGGCCCTGTTCTGCGCCGCTGGGAGCGCCTGCGCAGCTGGCAATACCTACGGCGACTTGAAGCCTCAACTCTGCACCCAGGAAGACGTCGGCCCAGGCTACCAGCAGCTCACCGATGGCGACTTTTCCGTCAGGGACCTGGCCGACCTTGGTCCCGATGCGGACACGCGTGAAGGCGAGCTGCGCCAGGCCGGGGCACGGCACGGGCGGTTCGTCCTCTTCAAGCAGTCGCTGCCGAAGCCCCCGTTTGAACCGCCGGTGAACGTGGTTTGCCAGGCGCTGCAATTCGATTCCGCAGCATCGGCGAGCGCGTTCGTCGCCAACCTCCGGCCGGACGACTCACTGGCAACGACGGCGATGATCTGGATACCCCGGGGCGACCGGGCTTTCGCCGCCGAAAGCGCCAGCGGTGATGATTCAGCGCGTTCGGCGAGCTTCACGATCCGGGCAGGTTCGGGCGAAGAGCGAATGAACGCCGTCTACCAGGCGGTCGCCCATGGCGACGTTGTCCTCACGATTGTGGTGGGCGAAGCCGATGGAACGCCGAGCGCGGAGCAGCGGACGCGCTTCACCGAAACAGTTAAGGCCCGCGATGCCCGGCTGGGGATCGCGGGCCGCTGAACGGCGTTACTTCGCCTCGATCGTGATCGTGCTGATGGTGATCGGCGGGTTCGGCTTCTCGCCCTGCGTCGGGGCGTTGGCGATGGCGTCGACCACGTCCATCCCCGAGACCACTTCGGCGAACGGGTAGAACTTGTTTCCACTGGGGTTGTTGTAGTCGAGCGACGGGTTGTCTTTGACGTTGATGAACCACTGGCTGCCGAACTCGGAGGCGCCGCTCACCTTGGCCATGCTGACCGTGCCGCGCTTGTTGGCGATCTCGTTCGGCTCGTCTTTGGTGGTGTATCCCGGGCCGCCGCTGCCTGAACCGGTCGGGTCGCCGGCCTGGATGACGAAGTTCTTCGCCACACGGTGGAAGGTAATCCCGTCGAAGAAGCCCTTCTGGGCGAGGAAGACGAAGCTGTTGACGGTGTTCGGCGCTTTGTCCGCGAAGAGGTTCAGGACGATGTCACCCTTCGAGGTCTTGATTGTCGCGGTGTACTTCTTCGAGGCGTCGACAACCTGCTCGGCTGCGGTGAACTGCTTGTTGTTCGCCGTTGGGCTGGCGCCGGGGGACGCGCTGGCATCAGCGGTGGCGCTGCTGGCCGGGGTTGGCGTCTGGAGGTCGGCGGCCTGGTTTGCGTTTGTGCCCACGCGGCTTGTGAACAGCGCCGTTCCGACCGTCACGATAGCCACGACGACACCGATGATGGCGAAGAGCTTGATATTCCCGAAGATGTTCATCGGGAAGCCGGGCTTATAGATCTCGTTGGGAGACGTGTTGCCCAGGGAGTAGGAGCGCTGGCGCGATGGCTCCTGCCGCAGATGGTGCAGCTCGCGCTTTCGTCGTTTTGCCACGTTGGAAGACCTCGAAGTTGGGAGCGGCCACATCGGGGTCCGCTGTTGGCCAGTATACGAATGGCCCGGATAGGGGCCATAAACCTCCGGAAACCGGCGGTAAGGCCGCTACCGCGCGCCGTGGCCGAGCCGTGCCAGCTCTTCGCGGGCCACGTCGCGGTCGTCCCAGGGGACACTTTCGTGGCCGAAGACGATGGACTTCTCGTGACCCTTGCCGGCGATGAGCACGATGTCGCCGGGATGCGCACGCTCGAGGGCTGCGCGGATAGCTTCGCGCCGGTC
>JBDHWA010000122.1:0-6705 GCA_039809945.1 Dehalococcoidia bacterium
CTCAGCCGCGTGCTCGGTTCGAACTTCGACCACCTGGTACCGGTGCACCACACGTCTATCAGCGTCATGCGCGCGGCCGACACCCGGCGCGTGATTCTCACCGTGAACGATTACTCGCATGTGATGTCCTTCCAGACCTCGCGCGGCGACGTGAACGCCTGACGTGGCAACCACTCTCAAACCTGACCTGTCCTGGTACGCAATCGACCCCGCGTTTTACGAACACGGCGGGGTCGGCCTGAGCCCCGAGGAGGACGATGTCCTCTCCGAATGCGAAGGCATGAAGGTGCTGGTCATGCCCGCCGGTGGCGGCGAGGAAGCGCTGTCGCTCGTCAACCTTGGCGCCGATGTCACCGTGTTCGATAACGCCGAGGGCCTGGCGAAGGTGCGGGACCTGCTCGACAAGTCCAAACTCGCAGTACGCCGGCTCGAGGGTGATCCCACGGCGGATGACCTCCCGGGCGGACCGTACGACATCATCTACAGCGGGTTTGGCCTGCTCGAAGCGGTCGGGTCTCTCGACGAGTGGGCGAAGGCAGTCGAGGCGGCCCTGAATACGGGTGGCCGGCTCGTCATCCACGATGTCCATCCGATGGCCTACATCGCAGGCGTCCACAGGGGCCTCTTCACTGTCGCTCATTCGTATTTCGCTGACGAAGAAGACGGAATGGGTCCGGCGTGGACCATGGGCGAGCTCATCACCGAACTGGGACTGGCTGGCCTCGCAACCGTGCTGCTCGAGGAATCGCCGGACTCGGAGCGCTACCCCACGCCCATCGACCGCTTCCAGAACATTCGCATCGATGTGCGCTGGCGGTTGGCCGGGGCATTCTTGCTCCTCGCCATCAAGCCGTAGCGCGAACGGGACGGGACTGACGGTTTCGGCTGTCGCGTTTACATTGGTTCGATGCTCAAAGACACCAATTGTGGCGAACTTCGTTCCGCCGATTCCGGGCGCAAAGTGCGCCTTGCGGGCTGGGTGCACCGCCGCCGGGATCATGGCGGGCTTATCTTCATCGACCTTCGAGACGCCAGCGGCATCGTCCAACTCGTCCTGAATCCGGAGAACGCTGCCGCGCACGCCGCAGCCCATCGTGCGCGCATCGAATGGGTCCTCCAGGTGGAGGGCGAGGTCCGCAACCGAGATGCCGCGACGGTCAATCCGAACATGGCGACCGGCGAGGTCGAAGTCGTCCCAACCACGGTGTCGATCCTGAACGAAGCGGCGACGCCCCCGTTCTACATCAACGAGCCGGTCGATGTGGACGAAAACCTGCGCCTGAAGTTCCGCTACCTCGACCTGCGCCGGCCCGAAGTGGCGCGCGTCATCTACCTTCGCCACGAGGTGGTGCGCTACATCCGCGAGTTCCTCTACGCTCGCGGCTTCATCGAGGTCGAAACGCCCACGCTCATCAAGTCCACGCCTGAAGGCGCACGCGACTTCCTTGTGCCCTCTCGGATGCGCCCGGGCAGCTTCTTCGCCCTGCCGCAGTCGCCGCAGATCCTGAAGCAGTTGCTGATGTACGGCGGCGTCGAGAAGTACTTCCAGATCGCCCGCTGTTACCGTGATGAAGACACGCGCGCCAACCGCGTCGCCGAGCACACCCAGCTCGACCTTGAGATGGCCTTCGTCGATCAGGAAGACGTGATGGCGCTGATCGAGGAGCTGTACACCGGCATCGCGCAGAAGTTCGGCAGCGGGCCGCTGCTCCAGACGCCGTTCCCGCGCATTGACTACCAGGACGCGATGAACCGCTACGGGATCGACCGGCCGGACCTTCGCTTCGGGCTCGAATTTGTCGACATCGCCGAGCCGTTGCGCGGTTCCGGGTTCCAGGTGTTCGCCGGGGCGCTCCAGGCGGGCGGCCAGATCAAGGCGATCCGCGTCCCCGGGAAGGCCGACATGACCCGCCGCGACATCGACGAACTGACGGAAATCGCCCGTTCCGGCGGGGCGAAAGGCCTCGCCTACATCGGCTTCGCGCAGGGAGAACTGCGGTCGCCTATCGCCAAGTTCCTCAGCGAGACGGAAATCGCTTCCATCAAGAGTCTGGCCGGGGCCGAGGACGGCGACATGGTCTTCATCGTCGCCGACCAGCCGGCGGTCGTTGCGCGCGCCCTCCACGAAGTGCGCACGAGCCTTGGCCAGCGCCTCGGCCTCATCCCCGAGGGTGTCCTCGCGTTCGCATGGGTGACCGGGTTCCCGCTGCTCGAATGGCATCCGGACGAGCAGCGCTGGGATGCCACCCACAACCCGTTCTGCGGCTTCCCCGAGTCCTCGCGTGAGCACCTTCAGCCGGGTGGCGACCCCGGAAAGGCAGCGTCCTTCCAGTACGACCTCGTCTGCAACGGCGCTGAACTCGGCGGCGGGAGTATCCGCATCTCGAACCGGGCAGACCAGGAGCTGGTCTTCTCGCTCATGGGCCATTCGCCGGAACAGCAGGCGGACCGTTTCGGTGTCGTCCTCGACGCCCTCGAATACGGCGCACCGCCCGAAGGCGGCGTCGGCGCGGGAATCGACCGGCTCATCATGACGCTCGCCGGTACGGAGAACATCCGCGATGTCATCGCGTTCCCGAAGGCGTCGTCCGGCAGCGACCCGCTAATGGGGTCTCCGACGCCGGTGGACGCCGGGCAACTTGAAGAACTGGGCCTGCTGCTGAAGCCATCGGCACCGCGAGCCTGACTTCGGCTTCGGGCCGGCCGTAAAGCCGGTTTACCGAAGCGTTCAGATTCAAGAATGTCCGCGCGGGAGATTCCCGTGTAACCTTTGCGACCACTGGCCGCGCCCGGGACGGAACCGGGTTTTGCGCGCCAGGCGTACCCACTGCAAGAACTGCCGGCAGGTGCCCATGTCGAACCGGATGCTCACCCTGATGATGGGGTTCGTCGCCTTTCTCATCCTCGCGGTGGGGGTGGTCTTTGTCATTGCGCTTGCCGGCGGTGGGGGCGATGACGATAACGGCGGCACCCCGGCGAGCAGCGACAAGACCCCGGGCGCCAGCGGAAGCTCCGGGAAGATCTGCGACGGCAAGTCGCTGATCGTTCCCGGCGATGATCCCTCGTCCGTGCTCGACCCCATCCAGGTCGGCGACGTGAGCACCAGCGAATACGTCGTCGAGATCTTCGGCGGCCTCGTTACCCTTGACCCCGACCTGAAGGTCCAGCCCGACATCGCCAAGGAGTGGTCCGTCAGCAACGGCGGCAAGACCTACACCTTCAAGCTGCGGGACAACGTGGTCTTCCAGAATGGGCAGCGCGTCACCGCCGATGACTTTAAGTACAGCATCGAGCGCGCGGCAGACCCCACGAACGCTTCGCCGACGGTCCTCGCCTACCTGGGCAACGTGGTCGGGGTGAGGGAGCGGTTCGCGAACAAGGCGGCGAGCGTCTCCGGCGTCAAGGTCATCGACGAGAACACGGTCCAGATCGACCTCGTGGAACCGTCGGACTTCTTCCTTTCGGAGTTGACGTACCCGGTGGCCTTCGTGGTCGACAAGAAGACGATCGAGAAGAACCCTCGCAACTGGACGCAGAACCCGAACGGCACGGGGCCATTCCGGCTGAAGGAGTTCAAGCCTGCCGAGCGCATCGTCCTCGCGCGGAACGAGCGCTATCACCTCGGCGCGCCGAAGCTGGCCGAGGTGGTGTTCGAACTCGCAGGCGGGTCGATCCTCACCCGGTATGAGAACGACGAGATTCACATCGGCTACTTCCCGGCCACCCAGCTGGATGCGGTGAAGGCGGGCACGAGTCCGCTCAGCAAGGACTACCGCGAAGTCCCCGAGATGGCCACCTTCTACTTCACCTTGAACCCGCAGAAGGCGCCGTTCGACGACCCGAAGGTGCGGCAGGCGTTCGCCATGTCGATCGACCGCGACACCATCAACAACGTGTTGCTCTACAACGCCTACCGCGTGGCCGACGGATTCCTTCCGCCGGAGATGCCCGGGTATTCGGAGGCTGTCCACAGCTACAAGTACGACCCGGCGAAGGCGAAGCAACTCCTCCAGGAGTCGAAGTACGCGGGCAAACTGCCCCGCATCACGCTCACCTACAGTGGTTCCGGCGCCGCGCCGGGGGACCTCCTGGTCGCTATTCAAAAGGGCTGGCAGGACAGCCTCGGGGTTGAGATCCAGCTTGAGGCCATCGATTCGTCGGCGTTCCTCCGCGAACAGCGCAAAGGCGGCTTCCAGATGCACTCCGACGGCTGGGCCGCCGACTACCCGGACCCCGAAGACTTCCTCGGCAAACTGTTCGCCAGCGACAGCCAGCTGAACTACATCAAGTACAAGAACGACGCCGTTGATGCATTGCTCACGCAGGCGCGCACCGAGCAGGACCGGACGAAGCGCTACTCCCTCTATGCGGATGCCGAGCAGAAGATCCTCGACGATGCGGTGGTGGTGCCAACCTTCTGGCCGGTGAATCACCTGCTCGTGAAGTCCTGCGTGCAGGGCCTCCCGAACACGTCGATGACCATCCCGAAGTATCGTTACGTGGATATCAAGAACTAGGCTGGCCGAAGCATGAGCCCAGGACTCTCCGGTTACATCGTGCGCCGGGTGCTCTGGGCCATCCCGGTGCTCTTCCTGATTTCCATAATCGTATTTTTCATGCTCCGGCTCGCGCCGGGAGACCCGGTCGATGCCATTCTCGGCTCGCGCTACCAGGAAGACCAGGCGCGCGTGCTCAAGGAGAAGTACGGCTACGACAAGCCGGTCTACGTGCAGTACGTGAAGTACCTGCAGAACCTCGCGCACGGCGACCTCGGCGTTTCGACACGCCACCGCGACTTCACCGCCAGCGAGGTCATCTGGCCCAAGGTCTGGGTCTCCACGCAGGTCGGTCTGATGGCGATCCTCATCACCTTCGGGCTGGGCATCCCGGTGGGCATCTACGCCGCGATGGCGCGAGGTACGTTCCTCGATCCCCTGACCATCGGCTTCTGGCTGGCGTTGGACGCGATACCGGTCTACGTCCTCGCCACGCTCGCCAGCTGGTTCTTCGCGGTCAAACTCGACCTCGTGAACCTGAGCTACCGGGGCGTCTGGAGCCTGAACATGATCGTCCCAATCATGGTGATGGCTCTGCCCGCGGTGGCGGGAGTGGCCCGGTTCATGCGCGCATCGGTCATCGGTGTCCTCGGTGAGGACTACATCCGCACCGCCCGGGCGAAGGGCCTCCGCGAGCGGACGGTGGTGGTCACCCACATCACGCGGAACGCCCTGCTGCCCATGGTGACCGTGGTCGGGCTGACGCTCCCCGGTATCGCGTTTGGGTCGATCTTCATCGAGACGAGCTTCGGCATCCCCGGCATCGCGCGTGAGTCACTGGCGGCGGTGCTGGCCCCGGACTACGACGTCATCCTCGCGCTTGTGCTGTTCGGATCGGCGCTGTTTGTTTTCGCGAACGTCGTCATCGACGTGATCTACGGGGTGATTGACCCTCGGGTGCGCGTGGGAGCGAACCGTGGGCAGTGAGCCGGGCGCCCTGGCGACTACGGAGATCGTGGTCTTCGAGGATGTGAAGGCGCCCGCACGCTTCCGAACGGTGCGCCAGGTCCTGAAGAAGAAAGTCGCCATCATCGCCCTCGCCTACCTGCTGGTTTTCTACGCTGGCGGATTGCTGGCGCCGGTGATCGCGCCATACGGGCTCAACGACCAGCAACTCTCGGTCGAAAAGCGCCTCCAAAGCCCCTCCGCGGACCACATCTTCGGCACGGACCGGCTGGGGCGGGACCTGTTCACGCGCGTCCTCTACTCGGCCCGGACGACGATCATCTTCACCGTGGTGATCACGCTCAGCGGTGGGCTCTTCCTCGGCCTGGGGCTTGGACTGCTCGCGGGTTACCGGGGCGGCTGGATCGATACCGCCATCATGCGCACCGGCGAAGTGCTTTCAGGGATGCCGACCCTGCTCCTGATGCTGGCGATCACGGCGGCGTTCCGGGCCCGCATCAACGGCTGGTCGTTCTGGCTCGAAGACCACACCTTCCTCGGCGAGGACTCCAAGACGCTGGTCAAGTTCTTCATCATCTCCATCGCGACAGTGCCGTTCGCGTGGCTCGGCAGCTGCCGCATTGTGCGCAGCCAGGTGCTGGCCATCCGGGAGGAGTCGTACGTACAGGCAGCCGAGAGCATGGGCGCCTCCACGGGCCGCATACTCTTCAAGCACATCCTGCCGGGGGTGATGCCGCTCTTCCTCGTCGGCCTGACCGCGGGCATGGCAGGTATCGCCGGCGCCGAGGTGGCGCTGAGTTACCTTGGCCTTGGCATCGATGAGCCTGCTGCCAGCTTCGGCAACCTCATCGGGGACGTGAACGGAACCCGTCTGTTCAATGACTACCCCTATCTGCTGATCGTGGGCGCCGGTCCGGTCATCCTCTTTTTCTTCTCCTGGAACCTGCTGGGCGATGCACTGGTGGATGTTTTCGACCGCCGCCAGAACCAGCGCGGATAGCCCGGGGAACGGGCGAGCACAACCTGCTCATACGTCTGGCTCCCGGCATTGGACGGGTGGTTTGCTATACTCGAACCCGGAGGTTCGCGAACCAACTGTGAAGGTAACCCTCGAACGGCTCCCCGAGAGCCGCGTTCAGCTTCAGATTGAGATTGACGAGGAAAGACTCGAGAAGTCCCTCGATTCTGCGTACAAGCGCATCGCCCAGAAGAACCGGTTCCCGGGCTTCCGCCCCGGCAAGGC
>JBDHWA010000123.1:0-6657 GCA_039809945.1 Dehalococcoidia bacterium
GGTTACGGAAGTTCGCTCCACCGGGAAGAACCTCCTGATTAGCTTCGACAACGGGCTGGCGCTACGCGGCCACCTCCGGATGTACGGCACGTGGCACGTCTACCGCCCGGGTGACGCCTGGACGAAGCCGGAGCGCGAAGCGCGCCTTGTCCTCGAGGTTGAAGGCGCTGTTGTCGTGAACTTCAGCGCGCCCGTGATAGAACTTGTCGAACAGCGAAGCCTCGGGTATCACGCGCCAATTGCGAACCTCGGCCCAGACCTGCTCGATGACGCTTTCGACATGGACGAGGCGGTGACACGGATGCGCCACCCATCTCGTGAACTGCTGACCATCGGGGATGCCGTGATGGACCAGCGTGCGGTTGCAGGCATCGGCAACATCTGGAAGCACGAGTGCCTCTTCCACGCGCGAATCAACCCATGGCGCCGCGTTTCCGAACTTACTGACGATGAATTGCGGCTCATCTTCGTGAAGGCGCAGGCGCTGCTCCGGGCCAGCGTCGGAAAGCAGAACGCGCTCGGGCTCACCCGGAGGCCGACGATGTACGCCTACATGCGTGGCGGCCAGCCGTGCCGACGATGCCACACACGCCTTCGCGCGGCGCCGCAGGGGGTGGACATTCGCCACACGGCCTGGTGCCCGAACTGCCAACCGGTGGTCGAGGGCCAGCTTGAGCCGCCGCGCAGCCGGACGTCCCGCCCGCTGTCGGTCGAATCGCCGGCGCCGGGGCGGCGACCCTCAGGCTTCCGCTGATGCCCCGGGAGTGATTGCCAGTTCCGCTGGCGCGAAGAACGCAAGGAACTCGGTGGCAGCGGCCTGGTCGGCGTCCTTCAGGCGGGCAGTTGGCAGGTGGAGCACCTTTTCGAGCAGGGACTGGGTAACGCGGTCGAGGACCTCCGAAGGGACCTCGGGGTGCATCTTCCGGTAGCGAGCTAACTCCGTCTGCCGGATAGCTTCGACGTGAGCGCGGAACGCCCCCGCCGGTGAGCGGGAATCGGAAGCAATCGACCGCAGCCGTTCGTCGACGAGCGTGCCAAGTCGAGTGCGCAGGCGCTCTCGTCGCGCCGTGGCATGCGGACGCCGGGCCTCGTCCCTCAGCATGTCGGAGATGGCGATGGCGCCAGGACCGGATGGAACGTTGAAGTTTCGCGGCGTCCCAAGGTCAATGAGCAGGCGTGCAGTTGGCAGAGCCCGAGGAGAAATTTCCCCGGCCCCCGAGCCAAGGCAGCCGACGATCACATCGAAGGGCGGTAGCGATGGCACCTGGCCCAACTCGACATATGCGTGTTCAAGGTTCGATGGCTGCCGGCGCGCCGCGACGGTCACGTTAAACCCGAGTGCCGCCGCGCGTGCTGCGATGAGATTGCCCATCGCCCCTGCGCCGAGAACCAGTAACGTCCCTCCGCGCTGGACTGTCGACAGCCGCAGCGCCTTGTCCAGAAGGTGACCGGAGTGGCTCTCGAAGCTGGTTTCGGCCCGAAGTGCACGGGCGGCGCTAATGGCGATGTCCGCGGCGGCGCGGAGTTCGCTTGGGGCGGCCTTGAAGGCGGCACGAACCTGCCCCATAACCTGGTCCTCGCCCAGGACGACCGATTCGACCCCGGCTGCTACGGCGGAGAGGCGGACAACAGCGTCACGACCGAGCGCCTGGTCCGGAGCGCCACAGTCGCACGGGCCGAACCCATAAGCCTCCAGCCGCTGGCAACTGACGACAATCGCGTCGCCGGGGTGAGCAGATTCCACCAGCGCACGCGCCGCGGCCATCTCCGCCGCACGGAACGAAACCGTGCTCCAGGCACAGGCGCGAAAGTCAGTCAGGACGGGTATTGGCATAGAAGTTGACCAACTATATCAACTTTATACCTGTAGGGCTACAGGTGAGCTAGCTTCAGGCCTGGCGGCGTTGCCACTCAACGAGATTTGCCAGTGCCTGTCCGGCGCGAACGATGCTCGGGAAGGTGGCAAGACCCTGCTGCCAGCACAGCTCCTGGAAGGTCGCCGACTGTTCGAAGCCCTCGGTTGTGGTGGCTGGCCGGATGGCAACCACCACTGGCTTGCCCGACTCGCGCTGGATGCGGCCGAGAGTCTCAGCCTGGCGAACCATGCGCCCACGTACGTCGGTAAAACGGGCCGAGGGTCCGCCGCCGCCGAAGCTCGTGTGGTAGAGCACGACATCGACGTTCGGCGCCGTTGCGGGTGGCATCAGGGTGGCTTCGAAGCCCTCGTCTTCCCAGAGACTCGTCGTGTCGATCGGGTTGCGGATGCTCGTGCCAGCCTCGTGAGTGACCTTCGCAAGCGCTTCCTGGGTTTCTGGCAGGAGCGGGGGCAGTTCGAGCCCGGCGGCGTTCAGGTCGTCTGCCGCGAGGACGCTCGCCCCGCCACCGCCTCCGACCACCACCACCCGGGGCCCGTTCAGCTTCTTCACGAACCGGAACGCGACGGCCAGGTCCACCAACTCTTCAAGGCTCTCGACTCGGATTGCGCCCGCCTGCTTGCAAAGCGCGTCGAAAATCTGGAGTGAACCCGCGAGCGATGCAGTGTGCGAGTTCGCGGCGCGGGAGCCTGCTTCGGTGCGACCGCTCTTGAGAATAGCGAGCGGCTTGGTGCGGCCAGCCCGCCGAATCGCCTGGGCAAGCCGCGGGCCGTCCTGGATACCTTCGAGATAGGCGACGATGATCTCGGTCGATGGATCGTCAGTCAGATATTCGAAGAAATCCGCCGCTTTCAGGTCTGCGCCGTTGCCGAAGCTGATGACCTTCGAGCAGCGAATGCCGCGCGGCGTCGCGTAGCGAACGAACTCTCCGGCGTTCATGCCGGACTGGGAAACCATCCCGACCGGACCCGCCTCCGCGAGCTGGCCCTGCATCATCGCGAGCCGGGATTGAGGTACGTAGAGGCCCATGCAGTTCGGACCGATGAGACGGATGCCGGCCTGGCGCGCGCGTGCAACGACTGCCTGCTCCATCTTCGCCCGCTCGACATCGCCAGTCTCGGTGAAGCCCGCGGTGAACAGGTGCAGCACTCTGACGCCCTTGCTGATGCAGTCTTCCAGCAGTTGGGGAACATGCCGCGCATTGACCGACGAGATGACGTAGTCGACGGAGTCGGGGATGTCTTTGAGGGTGGGATAGCACTTGAGGCCGCGAATTGCCGCAGCGGTCGGGTGAATCAGGTAGATGGGGCCGCGGAAGCCGATGTCCTGGAGCGAAGAGACGAACCCGCCGCCGCCGAAGGCGGTGCTTTCCTTCGCCGAAACACCGGCAATGGCGATCGAGCGGGGGTTGAAAATGAACTCAAGCTCAGGCGTTGGGGCACTCGGCGCAGTCATTGAGAAGCGACTCCAGGGGATTCGTGTGGCAACAAAAACGGCGCAGGGCGCCGGGTTCCTCAAGTTTACCAGACCTTGGCTTCGTTGACCCTCTCGCGGCGCCAGCGCACGATGCCGGTGGCCTTGCCCAACCAGCCCGCATGAAGAGCCTCGCCCGCCTCGCTACTGTGCTCTATATCGTCGCCCTCCCGGTATTCCTGGTGAGCGCGAACGTGCGTTTTGTCGCGAGTGACAGCTGGTTTTCGAAGGACGGTTTCCGCCGCCACCACGTGGAAGAGACGACTCGCGTCTCGCTCCCTCAACTGGACGATGTGGCCGATGATATTACCCGCTACTTCGAAGATGACAGGACCGTTCTCCGCATCCCGGTGACGATCAACGGGCAGGAGACGTCCTTGTTCAACGAGCGCGAGACTGACCACATGCGTGATGTGAAGACCCTCATGCGAGCAGTGTTTCGCCTGAACGAGGTGTCGCTTGCAGTCATCCTGCTCTACGTGGGCGCCGTGGTGCTCTGGGCGCGCGAACGAACGCCACGCGACCTCGCTCGCTACTCACTCTTCGGGCTCGCCCTCGGGCTGCTGGTTGTGGGGACTGTGGGCGCTTTCGCCGTTACCGGCTTCGACGCGGCCTGGACGAAGTTCCACGAAATCGCGTTCCGGAACGACCTCTGGGTGCTGGACCCGGCGCGAGACCGGCTCATCCAGATGTTCCCGGAGCCCTTCTGGGAGGAGATGACCTACCTGGTCGGTGCGCTCACGCTGGTCGAGGCAGTGGCCGTAGTCTCCGTGGCGAGCCTGTATCTCTTATTTTCCAAGGATGCGCGGGAGGAAGCGTAGTTCAGTTCGCGCTGGCGCAGGCGCATCCACCGCCACCGCAACATCCGCCGCCCGCCGACGCTTCTTCCATCATGGCCGTGCCGCCCCGGCCGACGGCGAACGCCGACAGGGTTCGTTCGGCCCTATGGCCGGCGGCGCACTTCGTCACGGCATTGGCGTCAGCCATGGAGCGGCGCTGTTCGAACTTGGTCCGGCAGGTGGGGCAGAAGTACTCGTAGATGGCCATGCTCGAAGTATAGCCGACGAGCAGACCCTTCAGGCAGCCCGGGTGGCGCGCCGCCGGCGCACGCGCGCAGCTGTGCGCGTGGCGGGAGCGGCCGTGCGTTGCGGCATCGGAACCACGTCGGCGAGGGTTGGCTCCGGAGCCAGCGGCGGCAACTCAGCGACCGCGCCGCTCAGGATAGCCCGGGTGATCGCGTTGGAGGGCTCGACCCATGCATTGCCGCCGCTCGCACTCTCTGCAGAACGCAGGCGCGCGACAAGATGTGTTAGCCAGCGAAACATCCACGACATGGGGAGTAGACAATAACGGCGGTGTTCACTTAATGGCAACCGCTCATTTACCTGCACCGTTTCCCTCGACCCGCTCCCAGAAGTCCTGCACGACGCGGTTCCACTCCTCCGCTCGTTCGAAGTAGCACGAATGGCCGGCGCCCTTCACCTCGTAGTATTCGGCCCCGGGGATGAGCGACTGGGCCTCGCGAATCATCTCCGGCGAGGTGATCATGTCGTGCTCGCCCACGATGTAGAGCACCGGCGCCCCGACTGAGGCGATCATCTCGTGCGTGCTGCCGCGATAGGTGGCTGGCGGTCTCCCGAGGAGCCCTTTGGGCCGGGCCGGGTTGACTGCGTTCAGCTGGCGGTAGAGGACGGCGAGCGCTGGATGGGCCTCTTCGAAGCCGGGCGCAAGCGCGTGCTCGCGCAATCCACCTTCGCCGCGCTCGTCTTTCAGTTCATCCTGGAGCTCGCGCACACGGTCGTTCGTCGCCCCGGCGGTGGTCCCGCAGAGGACGAGCGAGCGGATCTTCCGAGGGGCCAGGCGCGTGAGCCCGGCCACAGCCCGCCCACCCATCGACTGCGCGACGATATGGGCCCGCTCAATCCCCAGGTAGTCGAGGAGGGCGGCGACGTCTGTCCCCAGGGAGAAACGTCCGACCGCCATATCGCCAGTCGAAAGTCCCCAGCCGCGGGCATCGATCGTTGTGCAACGGTAGGCAGATGAGAACGCACCGACCTGCTGCCACCAGACAAGGTGGTTGCCCCCGGCGCCGTGGAGGAAGACGACATCCGGGCCGCTCCCAGCCTGCTGGTAATAGAGCCGGGCGGCATTTACTCGGGCGTATGGCACGGCTGCAAGTGTAGCGAAGTGCGCAGCTTCGCACGGGCCGAACATTCGGCTACCCTCTCCGCCGAAGTCCCCGGAGGTGAGTCTCAGTGCGAATCGGTATAGGGGTCGGTGGTGGCGGAGGCCCCGAAGGCCCCGTCAGCGAAATAATCCAGCAGATCCAGCAGGCCGAAGCCGCCGGGTTCGACCTGGTGTGGATGCCCAACATCTTCGGCCTCGACGCCATCACTGTGCTCGCCCTGGCCGGGCGCGAGACCTCGCGCATCGAGTTGGCGACTGGCGTCGTCCCGACCTACCCGCGTCACCCGGTCGCGATCGCGCAACAGGCGCTCACTGCGGCAGCAGCGAGCGGAAACCGTTTTACGCTTGGGATAGGCTTGAGCCACCGCGTGATCATCGAGAATATGCTCGGCCTGGACTATTCGAAGCCGCTGCGCCACATGCGCGAGTATCTGTCGGTGCTGCTGCCGCTGCTCGACGGGCGCCCCGCGCGCTTTCGCGGCGAAGAGTATCGCGTGGCCGCCGAATTGACCGTTCCCGGGGTCACCCGCGTCCCTGTCCTCCTTGCCGCGCTAGGCCCGCAGATGCTGAAGCTCGCCGGGGAGAAGGTCGATGGGACGGTCACCTGGATGGGTGGCCCGAAATACCTCGCCGAAACCGCCATCCCGCTCATCTCCCAGGCGGCCAGCGCAGTGGGCAAGCCTGCGCCACGCATTGCGGCGGGGTTCCCGCTGGCGGTGACTTCGAACAAGGAGGCGGCCCGCGCTTCAGCCGCGCAGGTGTTCGCGGTCTACGGCCAGTTGCCGTCCTACCGGGCGGCCCTCGATATCGAAGGCGCCGCTGACGCTTCCTCGGTCGCCATCACCGGGACCGAAGAAGAAGTCGAGGCGCAGATCCGGGCCCTGGCTGCAAGTGGCGTCACAGACTTCAACGCCATGCTCTACCCGGTCGAAGGAGACCGTACCGTGGCGGGGCGCTCAATGGAGTTCCTCGCCGGCCTCGCGAAGCGCGGAATCTGACGGCAGGCAGGGGCGCGGGGCTAGGTGTTGCCTCGCTGCATGCGGCCGAGCATCGATTCCGGCAGCGCGACTCCGCCGTCGATGAATGCCTTGCCAATCGCTGCGGCATTCGGCCCGAAGATCGT
>JBDHWA010000124.1:0-6630 GCA_039809945.1 Dehalococcoidia bacterium
TGGATCAAGGTGTCGAACAGCCTGCTCGGTATCCTCAACGTCCTCGCCACGGCGAACGACGATGAAGGCAACATCGGGTTCGACAAGATCATCGATCTGACGAACACCACCTCCTACACGCTGAACTTCCGCTGGTCGCTCATCACCTGGGCGGGCGCGGACGGCATCAGCGTCAGCGATGCCATCAAGGGCACCGGTACTTCCGGCAAGAATCCTGGCGGCAACGACATTTCGGCGAGCGTGACGGCCATCTACGGCTGGGACGCAGCGGCACAGCAGTGGCTCGGGTACTTCCCGACCGGGGTTAACGTCCCGGGCGCGAACGACCTGAACACGCTGAGCACGGGCCAGGCTTACTGGATCGCCATCACCGGACCGTCGTCGGTCACCTGGACTATCGCGTCTAACGTCAACTAAACGGATTCGCCGTCCAGCCCTCGCCCTCCGGGGCGGGGGCGGATGGCGGAGAAGTTCAGTTGACTTGGACCGTTCAGACAGGAATGGAGCAAGCAATGACGAAGGTTCTTAAGTTGGTCGGTGGCGGTTGGCTTGCTGCGGTCCTGGGTGTGGTCCTGTTCGCGGCGAGTGGCGCTCTCACGAGCACCACTGTCTCGGCGGAATCCCCCCCGAACCCGCCAGCCCGCTTCGTCGGCTCGGTCCTGGTCGATGGCCAGGCCCCGGCAAGCGGCACCCTCATCGAACTCCGCATCGGGAACGCCACCTGTGGCGCCACCACGGTGTTCATGTCCGGCAGCGAAGCGCGCTACGCGGTTGACTCGCCGGCCCTGGATCCGGGTGCAAACCCGAACTGCGGCGTCGATGGTGCATCCGTCTCCTTCTACATCGGCGGCAAGAAGGCCAATGAGACCGGGACCTGGAAGAACTACCAGCTCAACACGGTCAACCTGACCTACACCACGCCGACCCCGACGGCCTCCGCGTCCCCGACGCCGAAGCCGCCGGTCACCGGTACTGGCCTGGCCAGCGACAACGGTTCAGCCACCTGGCTGTACGTTGCCCTCGGCCTCGGCGCCCTCGCCTTCGGCGTGGGCGGCGCAACGGTCGCTCGTCGCGCCCGCTAACCGGCAAGCCGCAAGGCACAACACAGAAGGCCCCGCTTCGGCGGGGCCTTCTTGTGTCTGGAACAGGAGAGAAGAGCGGGTTAGATGCGTGCCGGGCGGGCGGGTTGAGCGCCGGCGCTCAGGAGAGCGCGGGAGAGGCGTTCCGCGGTGAAGGGCTTCTGCACGAGCCCCGCGATGCGGCGCTTCACGTCCGTATCGATGTGCGAATCGGCCGCGTACCCCGTGCAAACCACCACCGGCACATCGGGCCGGATGGCGGTAAGCGCGCGGAAGGTTTCGCTGCCGGTCATCCCCGGCATCACGAGGTCCAGCAGCACCACGGAGAACCGGTCCGGCCGGGCCTTCATGATTTCCACGGCGGTTGCGCCGCCGGGCGCTTCGACCACGTTGTAGCCCAGCTCAGCGAGTGTGGCCGTGGTCGTGCGACGCACCATCGCGTCGTCGTCGACGACGAGGACGAGGTTGCCTTCGCCGGCGTTGTACGCGTCGATGGGGCCGGGGATTTCCTCTTCGATCAGCGGGAGGGTGATGGTGAAGGAGGTGCCGCGACCCAGCGCGCTCTCCACGGCGATGTCGCCATGATGGCCCTGGATGATGCCGTAGGTAATGGCCATACCCAGGCCGGTTCCCGAGCCTGCAGGCTTGGTAGTGTAGAACGGTTCGAAGATGCGTACGCGCGTTTCCTCGCTCATTCCCGGCCCAGTGTCGGCGATGGTGATAGCGGCGACACTCCCCTCGACGGTGAGCCCGACGCGGATGCTGCCGCCTTCCGGCATGGCGTCGCGCGCGTTCAGGACGATGTTCGTCAGCGCCTGCTGGATCTGGCCAGCATCGCCTTCGACGAAAGCCGCTTCGGCGGAGAGGTCACGCGTGAGGGTGATGCCCGAGTGCATGCTCGGTTCGGCGAGTTGCAGCGTGTCCTCGATGACCGTGCGCAGGTTGACCCTGCCGAAGCGCACGAGCCCGCCGCGCGAGAACGAGAGCAGGCGGCCCGTGAGGTCGGCGGCGCGGCGCGCGGCGTCTTCGATGAGCGCGAGGTTTTCGCGTTCCTCGCTGTCCATGTTTCGCGAACGCTTGAGCAGGCCGGCAAAGCCGAGGATCGTCGTCAGCAGGTTGTTGAAGTCGTGTGCGACGGCCCCGGCCATCGCGCCGAGAGAGTCCATCTTCTGGCTCTGGACGAGCTGGCGGATCAATGCTTTCCGCTCAGAGACGTCCCGGGCGAGGACGAGGACGGCCTGGCGCCCGCCGAAGGTCACCATGGACGCGACGGCGTCGACTTCGATGGCGACCCCGTCGGTGCGCACGAAGCGGGCGTCGGTGAGATGGAGTTCGCCCGCGGCCACCGCTGAGGCGACGGTGTTCTCGATGTCTTCGCGGGGTGAATCCACCATCTGGTCGAGGGTGATGGACAGGAGGCTGGCCGGGTCGTAGCCGAGGGTGCGGGCCGTGCACGTGTTCGCGTCGAGGATACGGAGGGTCACGGGTTCGAACAGGAAGATCATCTCATCCGCCTGGGCGACGAGGGAGCGGTATTTGAGTTCGCTCTCGCCCAGGGATTCGAGCGCTGACGCTTTCTCGAGCGCCAGGGCGAGTGGCCGTGTGAGGGTGCCGAGCAGTTCGGCGTCTTCGGTCGTGAAGGCGCCGGCTCCGAATCCCCAGAGCGAGACTGCGCCGCGGACGGTGTCGTGCACGACGAGTGGCGCGCGAACCGCCGAGTAGACGCCTTCGCCGATGAGGTGGTGATGGCGAGCGTTCAGGGCAGGTTCCTCGCGGGCGTCGGCGATGAGGTGCGGCGTGGGCTGCCGGACGAGGCGAGCCGAATGCATGTCCGCGAGCGAGAACTGCGACGGGAGCGTTTCAAGGTCTCCGAGGTCGCTGTCGACGGCGAGGACGCGGCCACTTTCGGTCTCCGCTTCGAACCGGACGGCGACCGCGTGGCAGCAATTGAACAGCGCCCGGCACTCGGCGAGGAACGCCGCTGCGAGATGCTCCGGGGCGCCGCCAGCGCTCAGGCGGGTGAGGATCCGGTTCGTTGTTTCGATGCGGCGGGTGCGCAACTCTGTCTCGCGCCGGCCGCGGAAATAGCGAAGGGAGACTGCGAGCGGCTGCACGATCTGGATGAGTTGCCGGGCGTCCGCTTCAGTGAAGCGCCCGGGTTGACTCGAACCCAGCGTCACTGCGCCCAGGGGGTCGGCGGGTGTGCCAAGCAGCACGCGCATACTCGAGCGCATCCCTGCCTCGGCGGCCCGCCTGGATGTCTCCGGCAGGGGGTCCATCGCTTTAAGGTCGGGAATGACATGGATGATCGTTCCCGGCGGAGGTCCATCGCCCCAGAGCGCGGCGGACGGCACGGTGTGCCCGATCGGCCAGGTCGTGATGCTCGTGTCGATGGCGCAGAGGCGGGCTTCGCCGTCGACCAGCTCGCTAATCACGCAGTGGTCGGCGGCGTACATGACCCGGAGGGCGCTGGCGATCGGCCCGGCGACCTCCTCGAAGTTTCCGGCCTGCCCGAGCGCGGCGAGGATATCGAGGATAGCGCGGGTCCGCTGGGCCTGGACGCGGAGTGAGGTGAGTGCGCGGGCGCGTTCGAGGACCATCCCGAGCGGTGTCGCAACAGCCGCAAGGATGTCGAGTTCCTGCTGCTGGACGCCCTCCGGTTCGATGGCGCCTGCAGCGATCATGCCAACGGTCTCGCCAGCCGCATCGAGCCGGACAAAGGCGATGCTGGCAAGGCCCACGGCCCGGCTGGCGGCGGTGAGCCAGGGAACGGCGCCGTTGTCCTTGAGGGTGTCGTAGAGGAGGCTGGGAATGGTCATCACGTGCCCGGCGGCCAGGGCCTCCGAGCGGGTGACCGCGGCTTCGGCATCGGCCATCGCCGGGCCTGCGGCGAAGGCGACGCGGTTCAGTTGATTCTCGGGCCCGAAGCTGTAGACCACGACGGCATCCGCGCCGATGTACTCGCGCACCTGCGTGGCGAACCGCTGCGCGACTTCTTCGGGCTGGGCGTTGAGGCTGAGCGTGCCGAGCAGCCCCGTGAGCGCGCGAATGGCGGCCGAGCGCTGTTCGGCGCGCTCGTAGAGGTCAGCCCGTTCGCAGACGAGTCCAAGGCAGGACGCAAGGTCGCCGAGTGTCGCCAGTTCGGTTGTGCCCCAGGCGCCCGGGTCAGGCGAACCGGCGGTGACCATGCCTCGAACACGGCGACTCGAATCCAGGATGGGGACCCGCATCATCGTCCGGAGACCGCCAGTCAGGAGCGTGTCCTCCGCTGGCGTGCGGACGATGGTCGCCAGGTCGGAAACGACCTGCTGTTCGCCGAACTGCATGACTCTCCGCCAACTCGCATCAGCTTCGCGCTCGCGGGTGGCGATGAGGTCGCGGACCGCCGAGGGTTCGACGACGCTGCTGACCATCCCGACGATGCGGACGTCGTGCTCATCGACGATGGCAGCCACGGCATGAGTCGCGCCAAAGAGCCGCGAGATTTCGTTCACCAGCACGTTGCCCGCGGATTCGGCTGTCGCGCCCGGGACGAGCGCCGAGAGGATATGTGTCTGGGCGTCGAGCGCGCGACCGGCGCGTTCCATGTCCGAGAGGAGGCGAACGCGGTCGATGGCGATGCCGACGGGCCGGGAGACATCGAGCAGGGTTTCCGCTTCGACTGCGCCGTAGCGGCCGGTCTTCGCGCTGGCCACGATCACAACGCCGACCGAACCGTCGGAAAGGACGAAGGGGGCGCGCATCATGGAGTGCATCCCGAGCGCGAGGAGCCGCCCCGCGGCGTCGTTCAGGCCCTTGCGCACGGTCATGTCGCTGACGTAGTCAGCCGAGCGCGATGCCGCGAGTTGCTGGTAGGCCTCGTAGTCGAGGTCGGACAGGCGGGTGCTGAACTCGCCACGCTGGAGAACGCTCGAGCTGGAACCGAGCACCGTCCGGGTGCGGGCCACCAGGTCGAGCATCCCGAAGGCTACGTGGTCGGCATCGAAGAAGTCCCGCAGGCGCGCGCTCATCAGGTTGCAGGAGACTTCGAGGTCGGCTTCCGTGGAGACCAGTTCGAGCAGTTCAGCGCCGAATGCGCGCAGATTCGACTGCCGCTCCGCTCGTTCGGTGCGCTCGCTCGCCACCTCTCCGCGGCGCATCCGTTCCATGCTGAGTTCGAAGACGCGTGCGATGCGGGCGAGGAATCCGCACTCGGCGGTGGTCCACGCGCCCGGCTGCCGTCGCATTACGCCCAGCGCGAGGCCGCTCCCACCCGCGTTCCGCGTGCGGTTGGCCACGGCAAGGGAGCGCATGCCCAGTTTGTCCCGGACCCACCGTTCGATTTCGGTGGGCGCTTCCTTTTCGAGGTCATCGACCATGAAGCAACTGTCAGTCAGCGAGCGTTCGTGGATAGAAGCGGTGCGGGTGGCTTCGAGCGACCCCCTGAGGCCCGCCCATTGTTCGCTGGTCAGGGCGTTGCCGGGCGAACTGACGAGCGAGGGGGCCGTTTCGTCACCGTCGATCAGCGCGATCACGACGTCCGCGGTGAGGGCGGCCCGGACCCCGTCGGCGACATGCTGGATCAGTTCCGCCTCGGATTCGGCCTCGGTGATTCCTGTGAGCAGTTCGGATTCGTCGATGAGGAGCTTGCGCTCGGCTTCCTGCTCTTCGATGAGGATGGCCGGACGTGCCTGCCAGGCGATGAGCGCAGCCAGCGACTCAAGCTCTGGGCGGATGGCATCGGTGTAGGTTCCGGGCGCCTTCGTCCCGACGAAGATGAATCCGAGTGATTCGCCCCGTTCGGTGCGCAGCGCGGCCCACGCGGCGCTATGGATGCCGCGTTCCAGGCAGGCGCGCTGGGCTGGCGAAGGATCAGGTTCGAGGCGGAGGTCCGGCGTGGCGCGCGAGGGTGTGGATGCCACCCGGGCGGCATGCGCGGCGTCGCGGAAGGTCTGCCAGTTGGGAAAGATGCTGTCGCCGGCGAGGGGGCCCGCCTGCGGCTCCCAGTACAGCCCGCGCGCATGGCGATGAATGCGGAGGAGGGTGACGTCGGCCTGGAAGCGGGAATGGAGGATGGCGGTGCAGCGCTGGAGGAAGGCGTCGAGGTCGCGGGTCCCGGCAGCTTCGAGCAGCGCGGATTGAGCCCCCGGCGCATCAAGCGCAGGGCTGCCGGCGCCGCCGGGCACATGCTCCCCCATGAAAGCCCCCTGAGGGTTTTCCAGCGCCGTCACCGAGAGACGGTCTCCCCGCCGGATACCCGGTGCCGCAATGCTAAAGGAGGTCTTTACCCGGCGGACATCAGGGTTGTCCCCAAGAATCGGGCGCGAGATTGCTCCGAAGTGGGAATTCGCCGGTGTCCAGTGGTCTTGGCCTGGGGGTTACTCGGTCGCGATGAGCGGAACCATCGCCCGCCTGATGGGGAAGCTGGAGGGCAGCTTGTAGCCGGGAATCGGCGTCGCGCCGCCGGCACTCGGCGTCGACGACGGGCTTGCGGTCGGGGTGCCGTTGCCAGATGGCGTGGAGGTCGCTCCGCCGCCGGGCTGAGTTGGCGGGGGCGTGTTGGCGGGCGGCT
>JBDHWA010000125.1:0-6620 GCA_039809945.1 Dehalococcoidia bacterium
AGGAAGGCTCGCAGTTTCTTCGCTTTCTGGCGGTACTGCCCGCTCGGCCGGACGAGGTCCTCGAGGGCCTCCGGGGGTAGCGCCGCCATGGCCCCGGGTGTCAGCGCATCGGCCGCTTTGAGGCGTTCAATGGCGCGTTCGACGTTCGTCCACATCGTGTTCTGCACGAGGATGCAGCCAACGCAGACTTCGAACGGGTCTGCGTCGGGCCACCAATGCCAGCCACGCCACTCGTGCATGCGTTCGAGCGCGTGGTACACGTCGAGGACATCGGGAAGTTCCGGGTGCGCGGTCATATGTCCGCTGGGATGACCGCTTCGCTGGCGTCGGTGCGGCCGCGTTCGGCGGCGATCGTGCGTACGGTGACGGCGCCGACGATGATGGCGCCGCCGAGGACGGCCCACCAGCCGGGCGATTCGCCGAGGAAGAGGAACACCCAGACCGGGTTCAGGACGGGTTCGAGCATGCCGATGAGCGAGGCTTCGAGGGCCTGCACATAGGCCACACCGTAACTGAAGAGCAGGTAGGCGAACCCGATCTGGACAACCCCCAAGAAGGCCAGACCGGCCATGTCGCGGGCGTCCGGGGTGAACGGTTCGCTCGACCCCCGGCCGAGGTTCACCGCCAGCAGCCCGAAGACGAGGATGAAGTTGCCGAGCACCATCGCTCCGGGCCGGGTGCTCGGGCCGCATCCGGGCGCCCGAAGGAGCGTGAACATCGCCGCCAGTGTGATACCCGAGGCGGCTGCGAGGACGTTGCCAGTGACGGCGCTGGCATCGAGCTTGCCGACGAAAAAGAGCGCCATGCCGCAGAAGGCGACCGCAACGGTCAGGTAGTCCAGCTTCGCTGGCTTCTCACCGAGGAAGATCGCGCCGCTCGCGAGGAGGTAGAGCGGCGCAGTGTACTGGAGGAAGATGGCGCTCGCGGCGGTGGTCATCTTCGTGGCGCTGACGAACATCACGAGGGTCAGCGCATAGCTGATCGCGATGCCCCAGGTGAGGCGGTTCGTCTTCCACGGCAGGTGCATTCGCGGCCTCGCGACCACCAGCATGACGATACTCGCGAGGAACGACCGCCACATCGTGACACCGAGGGCATCGAGCGAAACCCACTTGATGAACAGCCCGCCGGTGCTCCAGAGGACGGCAGCGCCGAGCACCGCCACGAGCCCCTGCTGGTGCGGGGTCAGCGACCCGAATGCACTCCTCGGGCTGACAGTTGCGCGGCCCGTCATGGATTCGAACGATACAGCGCGCGAACGCTAGCGGCGCAGTGAGCGGGCCTTTAGAGCTGGGACTTCGCCTTCAGGATCTTCCCGTTCCGGTCGACGAGGTTGCCGTCCTTGTCGTACAGGTCCGGCTCGCCGCCGCCGAGCTTCCGGTCGAGGAAGATGTAGAGCGCCAGCGTGCCCACGGCGCCGATGAGCGAGATAACGATGCCAAGCACAATCTTGTCCGGGTCGAACCGCACGAAGAGGTAGACCACGAACGTCACGATGAATCCGATGAGGGCGGCGTTGAGGTAGCGGCGGAGTGCTCGAATCATGGCGGAAGTATTAAGGCGTCAGCGGTGGCCTGTAAAGGCGTCGATGGCCCTTCACCTCACCCAGCGGCGTTCGAGCGCGACCACTTCGTCGATGATGTGGCGGTAGCGGCTGAACACCTGGTAGGCGGCGTCCTCAGCCAGCCGCGCATCCGCTGCGGAGATGGTCCCAACTTCAATCGCGGCCTCCAGTTCGTCCCGGTCCTCTTCGATAAGCGAGTCGTCCGGGAACGCCCACCAATCGAGGACGAGATCCCGGTAGTCGACACCCTCGTCGGTCACCTTCACGGCGGTGACGGCATCGAAGCGGTGGGCGATGAGTTCGCCCTCCGGGGAGAGCCAGCGGTAGACGTTGTACAGCCGCCGCGGCCAGAAATAGCCATACGAAACCGAGCCGGCGGGGACCGTCACGGGCAGGCGCGGAGGTCCGCCACCACGCGTCATGACAAAGCGGACAATTGCCACGGTCTGGTCGCGGTGGATGAGCTCCGTCTCATAGTCGTGGATGGTCCCATCGATCTGGCGCTTCCGTTCGAGAAAGGGAGGCAGGTGGCTATCAGCGGGGGCCATCAGGGTCGTATCCTTCCCACGCACAAGCAGACCAAGGAACGATACGCATGGCCAACCTGGACTTCGAAAACATCATCTACCAGAAAGATGGACCGGTTGCGACCCTGACCATCAACCGCGAACCCCAGCTCAACGCGATCAACGGCCAGACGTCGAGCGAGATGCTGCGCGCGTGGGAGGACTTCCGCGACGATTCGTCGCTGCGGGTCGCTATCCTCACCGGCACGGGCGCGAAGTCGTTCTCGACCGGCATGGACCTGGTGGCGACGGCCCGCGGCGAAAACCAGTTCGAAGGCGGCCGCCCGGTGCCCTTCGGCGGGTTCACCAAGCGTCTGCCGATCTTCAAGCCGATCATCGCCGCCATCAACGGCTACTGCCTCGCCGGCGGCATGGAACTGGCCCTCACCTGCGACATCCGCATCTGCACCCCGGAAGCGCGCTTCGGCCTGCCGGAAGTCCGCTGGGCCATCATGCCAGGCGCCGGCGGCACGCAACGCCTTCCGCGGGCCATCCCGGCGGCCCTCGCGAACTACATGATCCTCACCGCCGAACAGATCGACGCGGAGACCGCCCTGCGCGCCGGACTCGTCTCCCACATCGTCCCGCTCGACCAGCTGATGGATAAGGCGCGGCAAATTGCGAACGTCATCTGCGAACGTGGCCCGTTGGCGGTGCGCACCGCGAAGGAAGCGATTGCGCGCGGCCTCGACATGCCGCTCGACCACGGCCTCGCCTACGAGGACGTCCTGCTTACGCGCCTGATGGGCACCGAGGACGCCCGCGAAGGCCCGCGCGCCTTCGCCGAAAAGCGAAAGCCGAACTTCACCGGGCGCTAGTGTGAAACTGCTTCGGGTTCCCCTGGGGGCACTCTGGGCGAGCACGGCGGTTCTCTCCGTGATGCTTGCAGCGTGCTCCTCCGGGCCTGAAGCGCAGCCCGTCCCACGCGTCTCTTCGGCGAAGGCCCAGCGTGATATCCGTGACGGCCAGGCCCAGCTCACCTCGGTCGTCCGCGTCCAGTTCGACCGTGACTTCACGCTGGCCGAAAGCGACCTGCCGCTGGCTTCGCACTTCGAACTGACCACGCCGCTGGCCGAAGGTGGGACGCGGCGCGTTCTCGTCCAGACCGCCAGCGTTGCGCCGGGCACCGGCCGGGTGATCGAACTGCACGTCTCAGCGCTCATCCCGGAGGAGACGAAGCTTTCGATCCGGCGCAGCCTCTTCCAGGCGAGAGCCTCCGGCACGATCGAGGCGCCGGTCGAAAGCGACCTGGACAAGACGCTCGTCCTGCTCGCTTCGCGGGCGCTCATCTCGACGAACCCGGCCTTCCTCGGCGACCCGGAAACGGCGCCGCTGAAACCGGAGGACCGCGATGCCGCCGCGATGCGCAAAGCCCTCGAGTTCCACCTCCAGCAGCGCGGGGTCGACACCACGACGCTGAAGGACGCACTCGACCTCTACGACGCGATCCCGCAGGACGTGGTGACCTCGCCGAAGCTTCGCGCGGCCCTGGCCGGGCTCACCGGCACCTTCGCCGAACCGGCGATTGCGTCGCTGCTGACCACCGGGAACTGCAGCGGCAAGCCGGCGAGCCTCGTCGCCTTCCAGGAGCCGCCGGGGAACCCGAAGCTGCTGGCCCAGGTGACGCACATCGGCAGCGGGGCGCGCGTCGTCTCCATCAATCCCTTCGCCGAGGGCGAGCGGTTCGAGTACCTGATGCCGATCCTCGCCCACGAGGCAACCCATTGCGACGACGCCGACAGCCTCCTCGAAGAGGTTGTGGCGACGGCGTTCGACGGCTTCCTCTACCTCCAGTTGCTCGCGGCCGAACCTGACCTCGGATCGGGCCGGACGCGGGTGGCCCGCGAGGTCAACTTCGACGCCGTCGCGATGATCAACAGCGGCGCGCTCGTGCCCGAGTCGGTCGGCCTCCTGCCGAGCGTCGGCGTCACCGCCGTGCTCCCCGGCACGAACGCGACCCAGTCTTCGTTCGCGGAGTTTGTTGCGCGGGCCTACGCCCAGCTCGGGACAGGCTCTTCGCCCGCCGAACCGCTGGCCAACAGCTACGCGCGGATCCTCGCCGAAGCCGCCGGGATGCCGGCCGGCGAAGCGTTCGACCTGGAATACCTGGACGAACTGATGGGCCGCGCGATGCCGGTCCCGGTCCTGTTCGAGGCAATCAACGCGCTCGGGCTGCAACCGGAAGGCTGAGCCGCTGACAGCAAAGCGGGCGTTTGCTACTATGTCGTGCAGCACCGCGAACGTGGCCGCGCTTATCAAGATGGGTAGAGGGACCGGCCCTGTGAAACCCCGGCAACCTGTCTCATTCGACAAGGTGCCAACTCCGGCCTCCTCCTTCCGCGGAAGGGTACAGGAGAAAGATGAGAGCGACTCCGCTCGAACCTGAACGGCCCACGCGGACTTGAGGAGTTTTCAGATGGTTTCCTCCCTGGGCCCCATGGTCATGCGTTAGCCCCTCGCCGAAGGGGCCTCCCGGATCACCCAGCACCAGTCCCTGGCCGGCTTCGCGCCGCCTCGGCCCGTTCCCGTCTCTCGCGCCGCGCGAGGACGTCCAGGAGTTAAGCAGCATGACCTACGCAACCAACCTGCGCTGTCGCGAGTGTCACCGCGAATACCCCCTCGAAGCGCGCCACGTGTGCGACTTCTGTTTCGGCCCCGTCGAAGTCACCTACGACTACGACGCGATTCGCCGCAACATCACCCGCCAGCGCATCGAGTCCGGCCCGGCCAGTCTCTGGCGGTACAGCGACTTCCTCCCCTGCGACCGCGAGACCGCAGTCGACATCGGCGCCGGGTTCACACCGCTGATTCGCGCCCGCAACCTGGGCAAGGCACTCGGCCTGAACAACCTCTACATCAAGAACGACACGATGAACCCGACGTGGTCCTTCAAGGACCGCGTGGTCGCCGTGGCTTCGAGCCGGGCGCGCGAACTCGGGTACGAGAAGCTGGCCTGCGCGAGCACCGGCAACCTCGCGAACAGCGTGAGCGCCCACGCCGCAGCAGCCGGCATGGAGGCCGTCGTCTTCATCCCGCACGACCTCGAGGCGGGCAAGGTCCTCGGCTCCAGCATTTACCGGCCGACGCTGGTGAAGGTGGGCGGCAACTACGACGCGGTGAACCGGCTCTGCGCCGAACTCGCCGGCTCGTACAACTGGGCGTTCGTCAACGTGAACGTTCGCGCCTACTACGCCGAAGGTTCGAAGACGCTCGGGTTCGAAGTCGCCGAGCAACTCGGCTGGCGCGCGCCTGACCATGTGGTTGCGCCGATCGCCAGCGGCTCGCTCTTCGTGAAGATCCGGAAGGGCTTCCAGGAGCTGTACAAGGCCGGCCTCATCGATGAGCCGAAGACGCGCATGAGCGGCGCGCAGGCCACGGGCTGCTCCCCGGTCGCCGTCGCCTGGCGCGAAGGGACCACGAACTTCCGGCCGCAGCGGCCGAACACCATCGCCAAGTCGCTCGCCATCGGCAACCCGGCCGACGGCTACTACAGCCTCGTCCAGTTGCAGGACACGAACGGCGCATGCGGCATGGTCGACGACCCGGAGATCGTCGAGGGCATGAAGCTGCTCGCGGAGACCGAGGGCATCTTCGGGGAGACCGCCGGCGGCGTGACCATCGCGTCGCTCAAGCAACTGGCGGCGCAGGGTAGAATCGACCCTGACGAGCTGACCGTTGCCTTCATCACAGGCGCCGGTTTCAAGACCGGTGAAGCCGTCTCGGACCACCTCGAGCCGGCGCTCGAAATCGAGCCGACGATGGAGAGCTTCGAAGCTGCCTACCGCCAGCCGGTAGCCCAAGGAGTTGCCTGATGGCCCTCAAGCGCGTGCGCTTCACGTTCCCTGAGAACCTGATCAAGGAACCCCTCATCTACAACCTTGGCCACCAGTTCCGCGTCATCACCAACGTCCGCATGGCCGACGTCGATGACCGGACCGGCTGGGTGCTCCTCGAACTCGAAGGCGACCCGGACGAAGTGACGCGGAGCATCGAATGGGCCCAGGCCAAGGGCGTCCGTGTCGACCCCGCCGACGGCGACATCGTCGAAGGCTAGAGCGCCAACCACCCGAAACTACGTACGGAGAACTCTGTGTCTGTAACTGTGCTTATCCCGCAACCGCTCCGGAACCTGACCGGCAACCTCTCGAAGGTGGCCGGCGAAGGGGCCACGCTCGAATCGCTGGTCAGCCACCTCGAAGGGGCCTACCCCGGCATGAAGGAGCGCGTCCTCGACGAAGGCGGCCAGCTCCGCCGGTTCGTGAACATCTACGTGAACGGCGAGGACGTGCGCTTCCTCGAAGGCCTCGGCACCGGCCTCAAGGACGGCGACGAAGTCAGCATCGTCCCGGCAGTCGCCGGCGGCTAAGAGAACCGCGACCGGAAGGGAGCGGATCGCGGTATGGCGAACCTGTTCCGCGTCAGCCCACCTTCTTCACTGCCCGTATTTCACGTAGTGAACCGCTGCCGCAAGTCCCTCGTCGTCCCACAGA
>JBDHWA010000126.1:0-6618 GCA_039809945.1 Dehalococcoidia bacterium
AGCGAGAGCGTGATGGGGATGCCCAGGCGCCGCTTTACGACTTCGTCGAGATAGCTGTTGCGCGGATCCTGGTAGGCCTCGCTGTTGCCGCGAAAGCCGTGCGTGCTGAAGAGCACGTAGTCGATGGCGTGCGCCAGGGCGTCAGCGCTCGCGCCTTCACCGGCATAGGCGACCACCTGCTCGGCCAGGGCGTCGAGGCTCGCAGCCACGGCATGCGGGTCAGCCTCGGCGTTCCCGAGGCGAGCAATGACCATTGCCGCTCCGAAGAGGTCGACATCGTTGTCGCTGCCCGCGACGGCCGTCCCGAATGCCTCGAAATCCGCGAGATCCACGTCTCCAAGTATACGGTGTGGAATGTGAAATCCGTCACTCAACAGGGCGGGATTTACGGTTGTTCGAGGCCGTGGGCTTCGAGCAGGTCTTTGTCCGCGAGGATGGCCGCGGTCTCGCCGTCAGCGACGATCTCACCGGCGTCCATGATGATCGTCCGGGGGAAGACTTCCGCGACGAGTTTCATATCGTGGGTGCTGACCAACATGGTCTGGGGGAGCTCCCGGAGGAGATGGATCAGTTCGCGCCGGCCGCGCGGGTCGAGGCCAGCGGAGGGTTCGTCGAGGACAAGTACGCTGGGCGACATCGAGAGGACCGTGGCGAGGGCGGCGCGCTTCCGCTGGCCGATGCTCATGTGGTGCGGGAGGCGCTTTTCGAAGCCCGAAAGCCCGACATCTGCGAGGGCGCGCGTGACCCGCTCGTCGACTTCGTCCTTCTTCAGGCCCATGTGCACCGGGCCGAAGGCGACATCGTCGTAGACGGTAGGGCTGAAGAGTTGGTCGTCGGGGTCCTGGAAGACGAGGCCAACCTCGGCGCGCACCCGTCCCAGGTTCTCGCGCGAAACGGCCATCCCGCCAACGGTCACCTTGCCTTCCGACGGCGCGTTGATGCCGTTGAGGTGGAGCATGAACGTGCTCTTGCCCGCGCCATTCGGGCCGATGAGGGCGACCTTCTCGCCCTTCGCGATCCGCACCGTGATGCCCTTGAGGGCGTCGAAGCCGTCCGGGTAGCGGAAGCGGAGGCCGGCGACATCGACCCATGCGCCGTTCGCGCTGGCAGCAGCAGAGTTGGCCGAGGTGCTCGTCATGAGTGTGGCAACCATTGTCGGGCGGCGAACTGAAACATCACAGCCATCAGCAGCCCGCCGCAGAGCGTCGCCCACGCGGTGAGGGCCAGTGGCCGCTCGTGGAGGTGGGCGATCTGGCCGCGGTAGCCGCGGGACTGCATGGCCACGTAGACGCGCTCGCTCCGTTCGTACGAACGGATGAAGAGCGCGCCAACCATGTTGCCGACCACGCGCGCCTGCCAGCGAACCCCGGGCCGGCGCGCGCCGGGCTGTTCGGCCATGCGGGCGGAGCGCGCGCGCATCATCCGGCTTGCCTCGCCGGTGAGGACGGCCAGGTACCGGTACATGAGCGAGACGATGGCGATCATGAGTCGCGGGAAACGGAGCCGGGCGAGGCCTTCGAGGAGGTCATGGAAGGTGGTGGTGAAGACGAGCAGCGCGGCCGCCTGGACCGAAATCCAGCTCTTCAGGGTGACCGTGGCGACGATGCGGATGCCTTCGCCGGAAATGCGCAGCGTGAAGAGGCCGAGGTCGATCGAGCCGAGCGGGTCGCCGTGCTTCGTGAAGATAAGCGGGAAGGCGGCGAACACGAACGGCAGCGCGATGAACGAGCCGCGAATGACGCGCAGGGGGCCAATTCGGGCGAAAACCGAGACGCCGAGCACCGCCAGCCAGGCGAGGCCGAGCGCAACGAACGACCCCACCGGCAGGAGCGAGAGCGAGACGATGAAAAGGATGGTCAGGATGAACTTGACGCGCGCATCGAGCCGGTGGACCGGACTGTCCCGGTCGATGTAGCGGTCGAGGTTCAGCTGTCGTCACCCTTTCGCGAGCGGCGCGTGACCGCGCCGAGGCCGAGCGTGACCACGAAGACGATGCCAACACCAACGAGCCCGGCCAGGACAACCGACGCCCATTCGTTGTCGACGCCGGGGATCGTGTAGTCCGGGAGCCATTCGTAGCGCGGTTCCTCCGCATGGTGCGAAAAGCCCTTGTCACCGGAGACGCGGTCGAGGCCGTCCGGGTCGCTGGACGCGGCCGGGGCGAGGACAAGGACAACGGCGCAGGCGACGACGAAGCCGATAATGACCCACTTCCAGCGCTGGAAGAACGATTGCTTTCCGGGCTCAGATGCAACTGCCATGGTCACTCTCCTTACGCTGCAGTCTGCGGCCGGGCGTCCCGGACACGGAGGAGGTCGGCGCGGCTGGCGGCGATGAAGCTGAGCGCGCCGACGGTGATGAGAGCCTCACCGATACCGATGATGAGGTGCCAGCCGACCATCGCCGTGACCGCCGTCCAGAGCGAGGTCGTATCGGACAGCCAGAGTTCGATGGCGCAGATGAACGCGGAGACGACGACCGAGGTGTAGGCGGCGATGGCCGCGGCCGGGAGGCGCATCTTCTGCTCGCCGCCGAGTGCCCCGGCCAGCGTGCGGTAGAGGTAGTAGCCGCCGAACGTTCCGATGATGCCCATGTTGAAGATGTTCGCGCCCATCGCCACGAGCCCGCCGTCCTGGAAGACGATGCCCTGGGTGGCGATGACGCAGGCCATCACGATGGTGCCCGCGTACGGCCCGAGGAGGATGGCCGCAAGGACGCCGCCGAGGAGGTGTCCCGAGGTGCCGCCGGGAATCTGGAAGTTGAACATCTGGGCGGCAAAGATGAAGGCGGCCATCACGCCCATCAGGGGCACGGCCTTCTCATCGAGCTGGTCCCCGGCCTTGCGGAGGGAGACGGCGAGGACGAGGGCCGAGATAGCCCAGAGCACGGATGCGACGGGCGTCGAAAAGAAGCCGTCCGGCGCGTGCAGGAGGAAGAGCGGCGCGGTCATAGAACGCCTCCTGGCTGGGGATTGGAGAAGTCTAGTCTAGCTGCAATCAATTGCAACTGCGACAGTGGGCAGCATTGCGCGAATTGCCGCCAGCCGTGCCGCTCCGTAACGTTCGGGGCATGCACGCGCCCGCCCGTTACACCGTCGGCGAATTCGACATCGCGGTCATCAGCGACGGGTACATCAAGCTCGATGCCGGGGCCGTGATGGGCCTCGTCCCGCGCGTGATGTGGGAACCGATCATCGGGAAAGAGAACATCGACGCCGAGCACCGGATGCGGTTGGGCCTGAACTGCATGGTGGTTCGCCGCGGCGACGACGTGTTGCTCGTGGACACGGGCATTGGCAACAAGCTCGAGAGCAGCGGCCGGGCGCAGGCGTTCCCCGGTGACCATGGCCACCTGCTCGAGGGGCTGGCAGCGCTCGGGCTGAGGCCGGAGGACATCACCGTCGTTGCGAACACCCACCTCCACGCGGACCACTGCGGCTGGAACACCATCCGCGACGCCGGCGGCAACCTGCGCCCGACGTTTCCGAACGCGCGTTATTACATCCAGGCCGGGGAGTTCGAAGCGGCGAGCCACCCGAACGAGCGCACCCGCGGCACTTACCTCGCCGAGAACTTCCAGCCCCTGTTGGCCAGCGGCCAACTCGAACTGGTCGAGGGAGAGGTGGACGTGATGCCCGGCGCGCGCTTCTGGGCGACGCCGGGGCACACATTCGACCACGCCTCGATCACGCTCTCGTCCGCGGGGCAGACAGCCATCTACACCGGGGACCTCGTCCATCACGCGGTCCAGGTCGAGCGGCCAGCGTGGATCGCCGCGTTCGACCTGTTCCCGCTGACGTCGCTCGACAGCAAGAAGAAGCTGGCGGAGCGCGCCCTCCGCGAGAATGCACTGCTGATCTGCGTGCACAACCCCTTCCCGGGGGTTGGCCGGTTGACGGAACGCGACGGGCGGCGGACGTTCGTAGACGAATGACCACACCGGAACCGCTTTACCACCTCGCACTGCGAGAAGTGCACGCCGAATCTGGCGCGCAGTTCGTGGCTCACGCCGGATGGTCCCTGCCGGCCTCATACCAGGCGGGGACGTTGGCCGAACACACCGCCATCCGGACGGGCGCAGCCGTCATCGACCGCTCTCACCGCAGCCGAATCCTCGTCACCGGTACGGACGCGCTCGTCGTGCTGCAGGCAGCGTTCGCCGGGCATATCGAGGACCTCGAAGAGGGCCGTTCCATGCGGACAGCGCGGCTCGACGGCGAGGGGCGCATTCGTGACCTCGTGCTGGTCGCGCGGACGGGCGGCATCTCGTACCTGGTCACGGGCGAGCCTTCGCAGCGGGCGGAGACGTTGGCGGCGCTGCAAGGGGCCGTGGGTGACGGCTTCGAGGCGCAGGTAGATGACCGCACCGAGACGACCTGCCTGATCAGTGTCTCCGGCCCCGAGGCGGCGAAGCTGGTCAGCGAGCACATGGCGGACGCGCTCCCTTCGCGCCTGCCTGCGCTGCACTGCGTGGCGTTCCTCTTCCACGGGTTCCGGGGGCTGGCGGTGCGCACGAGCGACACGGGCGAGGACGGCTTCGAATTCATGCTTGCCCCTGCGGTCGCCCAGCACCTCATCGAAACCCTGCGGCCGGCGGCGCCGCTCGCGGGCCTGCAGGCCACAGAGATAGCGCGGGTGGAGGCTGCCGTGCCGGCGTTCGTGCCCGACCTCGAACCCGGGCTGAGCCCGGCCGAAGCAGACCTCGACGTTCTCTTCGAGATTCCGGGCGGCGCCGATGGCCGGATTCTTTCGGGGATGATCCTGGAGGGCGACCCGCTCCCACCGGGCTCGCCCGTATCCGTTGATGGCGAGGCTGTGGGCGAGCTTCGGTCCTGCCTGCGCTCACCCGGATTGAACGCGACCATCGGCCTTGGCATCATCAGTTCCCGGCGCGCCCTCCCGGGTACGCAATTCAGCGTTGCTGGCATTCCTGCCACAGTCGTCGCCAAACCGTTCTACCGCCGGAGGAACTGAGCAATGGTCGATCTCGGTGCAATCGCCGCCTATGAACCCCGCTGGCCGGGCGTCCGCGAACTCAACTTCGCCGACCAGTGGCGCGCCCGCTGGGTCGACGAACAGGAGCTGCCGCCGTCGGCGCCGGTCCACATCGCCTACGCACTCGTCCTCATGGGCGATAAGGGCTACGCGACCCGCGAAAAGGGCGGCCCGAAGTGGGAGATGATCGAGGGCGAGGTCGGCACGGCATCCGTGGATGCGTTCCTCAAGAAGGCGCTCAAAGAGCGCGTCGGCGCGACTGCTGCGCGCACTGACCTCGTCGGGTTCTTCGAATGCAAGCCAACGCGGCACAACACCGAGTTCCCGGCCGAGACGGTCATGGTGCGTCCGATGTACGTGGTTGTGGCGAAGAAGGTGGATGACCTGCCAGCGGCCTCAGCCTACGAGCGGCGACGGTTCCCGATGAACGAGTACATCGTGGCCCTGCGCGCACGCTACCCCGAACTGGCCGACGCCGTCGGCCTGGCCGCGAACCATTACGGCGTCCTCCGGGCGAAGGGCGAGGCCTGAACAGTCAGTCGCCGTAGACGCGCTCCAGGAGGGCGTAGATCTGCGGATCGTACTCGCGAAGCCAGTCCCGGCCGTGCTGCCCCTCCGCATCGGTATGCAAGAAGTAGGCCTGTGTTGCTGAGGCGAAGTACTCATTCGAGTTCGTTGCTGCGTAGTCGCGGCGGTACTTTCCGGCGTTCAGCGCATCCTGGTAGAACAGGCGCACGTCGATGTAGTCCGCCGGGCCGAGCGTCCAGCCCTGCACCAGGTGCCCGAGTTCGTGATAGAGGATGTTGAGGCCCGCGCAGGGGCCATCGCGGCTGCCGAGCAGGTCGCGTTCGTTCACCGTCACCACAGGGTAGTCGGCGCGGTCGGCGACGCCGCAGACGTGGCTGAAAAGCTCCTGGCTGGCGGCCGAATCCATGCAGCGAAACTCCGGCAGGTCGAGCACGCCCTGCGAACCGGCGGCGACGATGACGTAGGCGCCCTCGGCTGCGAGCGGTGTTTCGAGGTCGTTGTTCGCGAAGAAGCGCGTGACCGTCTTCGCGGCTTCGTCCATGGCCTTTTCGTCGACGTTCGCGTTGCCCACGATGATGATCCCGTTGGCCTCGCGCCGCTGGGTGTACTCGGCCGAGAAGATGCGCTCGCCGCCCGGGTCCGGGCGGTGGAGGATCCCCTGGCAGACGTTGCTTTCGGGCGTCAGCCGCGGCGTTTGGACCCGGTCGTTGGCCGGGGCCGTGGGCGTTGAAGCGCTCGGTTCAGGGTCATCTGACGGCCGGGTAGCGAGGGTCACCGCGACTGCCGCCGCCACAAGAGACGTCGCGGCGAGGGGCAACGAGAGAGCGAGCAGCCAGCGGTTCACCGACGGTAGCTTCGAGGCACCGGCGAGCGGGCGCAAAGCCCCGGGTTAGCGCGGCTTTCCCGTTTTGCGCGTCTTTGGCGGTTCGAGCGCGAACTGGACGCGGACCGAGGCAGTAATCCCGGCTTCACCGGCCTGGACGGGCATGCTCGCGGCCCGCGCGGCGAACATCACACGCGGCCCCGGTTCGCCGTTCGAACCATCCATCTCGGTGATTTCGAGCACCTCACCGACTGCAACCCCCGCGGAGTCCGC
>JBDHWA010000127.1:0-6571 GCA_039809945.1 Dehalococcoidia bacterium
GACGCCTGGCCCGCGCGTGTGGCCGAAGAGGAACGCTGGGTAGTCGAAACCGGGTACACCCCGGCCCTGCGGCCGCTCATCAACGCGGCTGGCCTCGTGGTCGTCATCGACCAGCCATCCCCGGCCGCCGCGCCCGTTGAGGAGCGCCCGCCGCTCCACCAGCGGATCGTCCTCGGCATCCTGCGCCGGACGTATGCCCCGATTGCGGGGCCTCGCGTTGAGCGGGACCTCGCAGCGTTCGCCCATCGCACACCCATCCTGGTGGTCCGGAACGATGGCGAACGGCAGGCCGTGGCCGAAGCGCTCCTGCGCGGCGCGGCCCTCCCGTCGCCCGCACACGCCTGACTTTTCGAACGGCCGAAGGTGCTGACGGCTCCGGGCGCGAGGCGTAGGCTAGGTGCGTTCAACACGTGATTCCTCCGGGGGTGTCAGCATGGGAGAAATGGTTACCTTCGCCGCGAACGGCGGCACAGCGAGCGGCTACCTGGCGAAACCGGCCAGCGGCAGCGGCAAGGGCGTGGTCGTCATCCAGGAATGGTGGGGGCTGAACGCTAACATCAAGGGCATCGCCGACCGCTTCGCCGCCGAGGGCTTCGTCGCCCTCGCGCCGGACATGTACCACGGCACCGTGACGGCCGAACCGGACGAGGCGGGCAAGCTCCTGATGGCGCTCAACATCCCGCGCGCCGAAGCCGACCTCAAGGGCGCCGTCGCCTATCTGAAGAACCTGACCGGCGGCCCGGTCGGCACGGTCGGCTTCTGCATGGGCGGCGCGCTCTCGCTCTTCGCAGCCTGCAACAGCAACGGCGATGTCGGCGCCTGCGTCGACTTCTACGGCGGCCACCCGGCGGTGAAGTACAACTGGGACGGGCTGACGGCGCCGGTGCTCGGCCTCTGGGCGGAACACGACGACTTCGTGAACCCGAACATCCCCTCCTTCGAAGCGGAGATGACGAAGCGGAACATCAACCACGAGTTCCATACCTACCCCGGCACGCAGCACGCCTTCTTCAACGATGAGCATCCCGAGCCGCAGTACAACCCGGCGGCGGCGAAGGACGCCTGGGAGAAGACGCTCGCCTTCTACCGCAAGCACCTGTAGGCAGCGCCGGCCCCGGGCCGGGTTCGGAACGGAGGAGCCATGGGCAGGCTTGATGGCAAGGTCGCGATCGTCACCGGCGGCGGCTCGGGCATCGGCAAGGGCGCGGTCGAACGGTTCGTCGCCGAAGGCGCCCGCGTCATCATCGCGGATACGAACAGCGACGCTATCGGCGAACTGATCGGCCAGCTCGGACACAACTACGCCGACGGCGCGCAGGTGGACGTCCGCGATGAGGCGGCCGTCGAGCGAATGGTGGCGCAGGCGGTACGGCGGTTCGGGCGGCTCGACATCGCCGTGAACAACGCGGGAATCGGCGGCTTCTCGCCGATCCAGGAGTACGCGCTCGAAGAATGGGATCGCGTGCTCGGCATTTCCCTCACCGGGACGTTCCTCTGCATCAAACACGAAGCGAAGCGCCTCATCGCCCAGGGCGCCGGCGGCAGCATCATCAACATCGCCAGCCTGAACGCCATCCAGGCGACGGAGGGCTTCGCCGCCTACTGCTCGGCGAAGGCGGGCGTGGCGATGCTCACAAAGGTCGCGGCGCTCGAACTCGGCCGTCACCGTATCCGCGTCAACGCCATCGGCCCCGGCCTCATCCACACGCCCGCGACCGCCGGGATGCTGGCGATCCTCGGCCTCGAAGACGCCTTCATCCACGAGGCGCCCATCGGCCGCGCCGGCGAACCGGAGGACATCGCGAGCCTCCTCGTCTACCTCGGGTCGGACGAGTCGTCGCTCATGACCGGCCAGGCGCTCTACATCGACGGCGGCGCGAGCCTGAAGAAATACCCCGAACTGTTCTCCTTCTTCGGCCAGGGCTAGGGCGTGGCCGGGAGGCCGGGGATCCGCGGCCATATGGAGGTGGCATCGCCCCTCTTTCCGGGGTAGCATCTCAAGACAGCCGCGTCATACTCGCGACATCATTGGGAGCTGGGGGATCGCCGTGTTCCAGCCTTTGGAACTGCACATGGAACGGGTCGAAGCAGGGTGGGAGGTACGCTCCAAGGGCCGCCGCGGCATCATTTTCGCCACGTTCTATGAGGCCATGGAGGCCGTTGCCGATTACACGGGCGCCACACCCGCCGACCTGACTCTCCGGCGCGACGGTACGGTTGTCGTGCACCGCGACGGCCCTGAATCGAAGACCGGCTGATCCATCCGCGCCGGGCCTAGGCAGCCGGCGCTTCCGCCTCGCTCTCCTGTTCGCCGAACACCCGGGTCATCAGGTCCATCCATTCCTGGTGGGCCACCTCCCAGGGGAGGTCCGGGTCGTCATAGTGCGGCGGGTCGAAACGCACTTCGCCCCACAGGTGAACGTCGTCCGCTTCAGCGGCGCGCCTCCGCGCTTCGGGGCTGATCTGCACCGAATCCCGGGGAGCAGGCGCGGGCGCGGGCATCTCGCCGGGCGGAGAGTAGTCGCGCGCCACGGGGAGCTGGTACGACGCGATCGCCATGATCGCGCTGATCGGGCGGGTATCCATCGAGCCTTTCCCTTTCTCCGCGGCGAGCGAAGCGCCCGAGGTTGCGGGATTTCTCCATGGTTCTCGTCGCTCAGGGGATTCCCCTAAGGGAGCAAGCGCGTGGCCTCCGCGTGACGGAGGGGTGACCCTACACGTACTCCAGCAGTTGCATGCCGGCGCCGCCCAGTTCGGCCGCGGGGATGCTTGCCCGCCGCGTGCCGGGGATGACACCAGGTTCGGCGTCGCTGCAGGTGAACCCGCGTTCGCGGGCGAGGGCGACGGCCTCATCGAGCGGGCCGGAGACCTCCCACGCGGCCATACTCGCGAGTGCGGCCGGGCGGCCCGCCATCGGGCTCTCCGGGCCAGCCGGGCCGAGCAGTTCGAAGATGGCATCGCCAACCTTGAGTTGAAGGATGGTCATCGCCGGGGTGCGGATTTCGCCGTAGACCGGCACGCCGAGGACATCGGCCCAGAAGCTGCGCGCGGCGTCGAGGTCGGGCGCCATCGCGGCGAGGTGGTCGAGGCGCTTGAGGGGGAAACGGTGGGCGAACCTGCCCAGCGCCTTCGACCTTTCGAAGCGAGCGTCCCACGTCTCCGGGTAGGCGATGAGCGAGACGGTGAAGGGCAGCGCGCCCCGGCTGTCGATGCGGGCAATGTCGCAGACCTTCGAACCATCCGGGCGGTGGACGGCGCTGACCGGCGCGGCATACCCGGCAGCCTCAACCGAGGCGGCGGCAGCACGGATGTCCCTCACGCCAAACGTCACCCCGGCGGCGCCTCCTCCTCGCGCAAGGACGTCAACGTAGTCCTGGCGGCCGGCTGCGCTCGCCAGCGAAGCATCGGTGACGGTCAGCAGTTCGAGGTAGGCCATGTTCTCCGCAGATTCGCCCACGAAGCAGGCACGGTTCGCCGTGCCCATCCCGGCATGGTGCGCTTCAGGGGTGAGGACGAGTCCGAGCTCTTCGTAACGGGCGGCGACGGCAAGGTCCGGGACCAGGCAGACAAGGTGGTCGATTCGTTCAAGCATTGCCGCAGTGTAGCCGCTCGACGGGCTCGCCCCGTGTACACTCCGCCGCTATGAAGACTGCGTTCTACGAAGCTGACGCCTTCTCGGGCAGCAAAGGCGACCACCTCTGCGACCTCGACTCCGACTACCGCTGGGAGAAGGGTGACGAGGTCTGGGTGGAAGCGAACGGCAAGCGCACGAAGCTGCGCATCACCTGGGTGAATGTGACGGTGAAGGACGGGACGGTGACCCGCGAGCTGCTCGGCCTCAAGCTCTGAGCGCTTACTGCCCGTTACTTCCCGATGGTGTAGCCGCCGGGCAGCGTCCAGCCGCCCGCCTTCGGGCCGCCGCGCGTGGTCACGCTAATCCCGCCGCTGCCGATGTTGAGGTTGATGCCGCCGGGGAGCGCAATCGTCTGACGCCGGGCGGTGCGCTTTGTGGTTCGGCGCGTGCGGGTCGTCACCCGTCGCCGGACCGTCTTCGTGCGCGACCGGCGAACCGCAGGCTTCGCAGGACTCCGGCGGCGCGCGGTCGAACTCGAAGTTCGGCGGGAAGACGGCTTGCGGGCGGCAGGCTTGCGGCGGGCAGCGGGCATGGAGATGGCTCCGGGTGAACTGCGCGCATCCTACCCGAGGCGGCGGTTCCGCGGCTCAAGAACGGCCTTCCCGGCCAATGGCTTTCTCATGCAGGTCTCATAAACCTGTGGTCGAATGGGACGTACATGAAAATCCTGCTGGTCGAAGACGAAGCGCGCCTGGCCACGGCTGTCCGCCGCGTCCTGAACGATGAGGGGTATGCCACGGACTGGTCGGCTGACGGCGCGGACGGCCTCTCGCGGGCGTCTTCGGGCGAGTACGACGTCGTGCTCCTCGACGTGATGCTGCCTTCGTACGACGGCTACGAGATTGCCCGCCGGCTGCGGCGCGACGGCGCGACCGTGCCGATCCTTATGCTCACCGCGCGGGACGGCATCCAGGACCGGGTCCGCGGGCTGGACGCGGGCGCCGACGACTACCTCGTGAAGCCGTTCGCGCTGGCCGAACTGCTGGCGCGGGTTCGCGCCCTGAGCCGCCGCGCGAAGATGGGTGCGGCGGCGGAAACGCAGATCCTCACCGTCGGCGACCTCGAACTCGACATCCCGGCGCGCGAAGCCCGGCGTGGGCAGCGCAGGATCGAGCTGACCGCGCGCGAGTTCGCCCTCCTCGAAACGCTCATGCGCCACCCCGGCCAGGTCATGAGCCGCTCACAGCTCCTCGACAGCGTCTGGAGCTACGACTCGACGACCGAGTCGAACGTCGTCGACATCTACATCCACTACCTGCGCAACAAGATCGACCGCGGCTTCGACCGGAAGCTGATTCGCACGGCCCGCGGCATGGGCTACGCCATCAGGGCGGATTGATGTTCCGCCGGGCCCGCCTCGTCCTCGCCGCGTGGTTCACGCTGGCCCTCGCCGTCACCCTCCTCAGCACGGGGGCCGTCGCCTACGAACTGATCCGCCGCGACATCGACCACGAGATCAACAACAGCCTCGAGCAGGCCCAGCTGGCGATGAAGAGCATGCGGCCGTACCCCGGGGGCCCAGGGCCCCGCGACGACCACGACGACGACCGGGAATACCGTCTGCCGCCGGGCATCCCGAGCGATGTGTTCATCATTTACACGGACAACGACGGGGACGTGACCTTCAACCCTCGAGACATCGACGTTGACAACGTGGACTTCCACGAACTGTGCGAGTACGCCGAAAAGCACGCCGAAACGAGCGACATCTCAACGAAGGACGGCCACTTCCGCATCCTCTCGGAAGCCCTCATCCCGGGCAGCTTCGTCCACATTGGGCGCTCGTTGGAGCCACGCGACCACCAGCTGCGCACGCTGACCATGGTCTTCGCGAGCGGCGGCGCTGCAGGGATCCTCGCTGCCGCCGCCGGGGGCTTCTGGCTCGCGGGACTCGCGCTGCGGCCTATTCGCGACTCCCTCGAACGCCAGCGGCGGTTTGTCTCGGACGCCTCACACGAACTGCGGACGCCGCTGGCTGTGCTGCGTGCGAACGGCGAGGTGCTCCAGCGCCATCCGGACGAGACCCTGGCCGCAAACATGGACCAGGTCGATGCCATCACCGCCGAAGCAGAGGCGATGACCCGCCTCGTCGAGGACCTGCTGACGCTGGCGCGCGCCGACGAGGGCGCGGCGAACCTCGCCCGAGAAGCTGTGCCTCTCGGCGCGGTCCTCGAAGAGCTTGGCCGTGACATGGAAGCGGTCGCCAGCGCGAAACAGATCCGCCTGACTGTCGACAGCGAGCCACTCGAAGTCATCGGTGACCGCGGCCGCTTGCGCCAGCTCGCCGCCATCCTCCTGGACAACGCGCTCAAGTACACGCCCGAAGGCGGCGAAGTCACCGTCCGTTGCGCCGCCCACGGCAAGACAGCCGAACTCTCGGTGTCCGATACCGGCCCGGGGATCCCCCCGGCCGAGCAGGCCAGGATCTTCGACCGCTTCGTCCGGGCCGACACCGCTCGCACGCGAGCAGCGGGCGGCACGGGACTCGGTCTCGCTATAGCGAAATGGATCGCCGAGGCCCACGGCGGGCGCATCTCGGTCGAATCGACGGCCGGGAGCGGTTCGCGGTTTATCGTGCGCCTGCCGCTCGCGAGCTAACGGTCAGTCGTCTTCGATTTCGTCCCGGGGCGTGAAGAAGACGCGCCGCCAGGCATCGCCGTCGCGGAACCAGCGGCGGTCTTCGAGTTCGCGCTTGAGTCGTTCAAACCCGGGCGTCGCGGGCATCTCCGCCGTGTGGTAGCCGTTCGTCTCCGCATAGAGCGCGGCCCGTTCGAGCATCCAGAGTTCCAGGTTGCGGGCTTCGTAGCCGGGCGCCAGCGCCGGGGCCATGATTCGGGCGAGGCCGCGCCCTGCGTCGCGCACGCTCGTCACGCCAACCAGGCGGTCACCGTCGGAGGCGACGAACCAGCCCGGCCGGGCGCCCTGTTCGAAGAACCA
>JBDHWA010000128.1:0-6564 GCA_039809945.1 Dehalococcoidia bacterium
GGCGCGGGCGGGGCAAGCATGATGTTCGTGATGGTGGTCAGTTCATCGGGCGCGGCCGTCGCGTAGTCGACGTACTTGCGCACGTTCTCCACGGTTGCCGGGAGGATGAGCGCGCCGCCGTAGACCTGGCCAACCGGTGCGAGCTGGAACTCGAACTCGGTGACGACGCCGAAGTTGCCGCCGCCACCGCGCAGCGCCCAGAAGAGCTCACTGTGCTGGTCCTTCGAAGCCCGGATGACCTGGCCTTCGGCCGTGACGAGTTCGACCGAAATCAGGTTGTCGATGGTGAGGCCGTGCTTCCGAACCATGAAGCCGATACCGCCGCCGAGGGTGAGCCCGCCGATGCCCACGGAGGCGGCGTCACCGGTGGTGAGCGCGAGGCCGTAGGCGTGCGCCGGGCCGGCCAGTTCGCCGGAGGTCACAGCCGGCTGGACGCGGGCCGTCCGGCGAGCCGGGTCGATGGTCACCTGCTTGAACTGCGCGAGGTCGATGACGAGGCCGCCCTCGACGACGCTCTGGCCGGCGATGCTGTGTCCGCCGCTCTTTACGCCGAGGGCCAGGCCGTTGGCGCGGGCGAAGCGGACGGATTCGGCGACGTCGTTGGTGGTCCTGGGGCGGACGATGACGGCGGGCCGGTGGTCGAAGTTGAGGACAGAGGTGATGCGCGCCTCGTCGTAAAGGGTGTCGCCGGGGAGGATGACCTCACCGGTCAGGCGGGCGCGCAGAGCGTCGGTGTCCGCCTTCGAGATGGTCTTGAGGAAGGTGCTGATGTTGGTGCTGTTCACGGGTTGTCTCCCTGTTGTTTGCTGCAACCAACTTGCACAGGCGGGGCGCCTCTGTGTTCCTAAAACGTCCTTACGGTTTCCTACGCGATTCCTAAGGGAATCCGATAAACTTGCTACTCCGTGAAGCGCCCCACACATCCTGCCGCCGCGCGCCTGCTCCACTAGGCGCGATGTACGAGTTGAACGACGACGTTCTCGAGTACCTTCGCGGCGGCATCGCCGTGCAGGTGGCGACCGCCACCCCCACCGGGCGGCCGCAGGCTACGAACGCCTGGGGGCCACGCTGGAACGGCGACGGCACGATCACGCTCTTCCTCGATACCGCAGCCGCCGGGCAGACGCTCGCGAACCTCGCCGTCAACGGGAAGATCGCCGTGATCACCGCCGACCCTGTCTCGTACCGCTCCATCCAGTTCAAGGGCAAGTGGCTCTCTTCGAGCCAGCCGACTGATGACGAGCGGGAGTGGGTGAAGCGCCACCGCGAGCTCTTCACGACAGCGATGGCCCTCGTCGGCGATGACCCCGAAGCCATCCGCAACCGCTGGCTCGACGAAGTGACACGGGTCGACTTTGAAGTCGAGGCCGCGTTCGACCAGACACCGGGACCCAACGCGGGGCAGCCGCTGTGAGCGAGCCGTTCGCGTTCCCGCTCGAAACGATCCCGAGTTGTTTCGAGGGCATCATCCCCGCCTCGATCGCGACGGTGGCCGCCGACGGCACGCCGAACATCACCTATCTCTCGGTGGTGACACGCGTCGACAGCGAACACGTGGCCCTCAGCCGCCAGTTCTTCAAGAAGACGGGCGAGAACGCCGAAGAGAACCGCCTGGCGCAGATCCACGTCATCGAACCGCTCACCGGCCGCCAGTTCTCGCTCGATCTCGAATACGAGCGCACCGAGACCTCGGGACCGATTTTCGAGCGGATGCGCACCAAGCTGGACGCGGTCGCGGCCTTCGAAGGGATGGAGCAGGTCTTCCAGCTTCGCGGCACCGACATTTGCAGAGTCACCAGCTGCGACCTCGTGCCAGGCCGTTCGGCGGCGCCGGGCGCCCGGAGAAACGTGGGCATCGAGCGAGTCGAGGCCATCTCGCTGCGCATCTCCCAGGCAGCCGACATGGATGAAGTGCTCAGCATCACGCTCGAATCGTGCACGGGCCTGCTCGGCTACCCGCACGCCTTCATCATGCTGGCGAACGAATCTGGCGACCGGCTGTACACCGTGGCCAGCGCGGGTTTCGCCGCCTCGGGCGCCGGTTCAGAGGTCCACATGGGCGAGGGCGTCATCGGCCTGGCCGCCGCCCGGCGGAGCGCCATCCGGCTGACCAACCTCGCGCGCGACCTGCACTACGCAACCGCCAGCCGTGGTTCGGTCGCGAGCAACGCCCGCGGATTCGAACGCACCATCCCGCTGCCCTCGCTGCCTTCGATCCAGAGCCAGCTGGTTGTGCCGATGCTGGCCCACCGCAAGCTGGCCGGGGTCCTCTGCCTGCAGAGCAGCGAGGCCGGGGCGTTCCAGGCTGAGGATGAATCGGCGGTGAGCATCCTCGCCAGCCACGTCGCGATGGCGATGGCCGCGCTCGGCGACAGCGGCGGCGCAACCGCGCAGTCCCTTGCCGCGTCGCCGGCGCCATCCGGCGGAACCGTGCAGGTGAAGTACTACCGCGACGACAACACAGTGTTCGTGGACAACGAGTACCTCATTAAGGGCGTCGCGGGCGGCATCCTCTGGCGGCTGCTGCGCGCTTACCAGGACGAGCAGCGCGAGGAGTTCAGCAACAAGGAGTTCCGGCTTGACCCCACGCTCGACCTGCCGGACATCAAGGACAACCTGGAGGCGCGGCTCATCCTCCTGCGGAGGCGGCTGGACGAACGGGCCGGCGCGATTCGCATCGAAAAAGCCGGCCGCGGCCGGTTCCGGCTCGCAGTCGCCCGGCCGCTGCACCTGGTCGTCATCGACGCCCCGGGGCCGATGTAGGGCCGGTTAGATCCCGCTGCCCCCGGAAACCGTCAGGAGTGACCCGGTGGTATAGCTCGACGCCCCGCTTGCGAAGTAGAGCGCTGCCCCGACGATCTCGCCGGGTTCGCCGCCGCGCTGGAGGGGGATCGTGGTCTTCGCGTTCTTCTTGAACGCCTCCAGATCCCACGCCTTCGAGATATCCGTGAGGAAGGGCCCCGGCACGATGCAATTGACGCGAACCGTGGGCGCGAAGTGTTTCGCAAAGCCGACGGTCATGGCGTTGACGCCAGCCTTCGCCGCCGCGTACGAAATCACGTTGGCGCCGGGGTGCAGCGAAGCCGTGCTCGAAACCATGATGATCGAGCCGCCGCCAGCCTCCACCATTCGCGTGCCGACCATCGCCGTCAGCCGGAACGGCCCTTTCAGGTTCACGTCGAGCACCTTGTCGTAGAGCGCTTCGGTCACGTTGTTCACGTGGTCGTAGATGGGTGACATGCCCGCGTTGTTCACCAGCACATCGACCTTGCCGAACTCGCCGTAGGCCGTTTCGGCGAGAGCCTCCACCTGGCTCCAGTCGCCGACGTGGCAGGCGACTGGGAGGGCCCGCCGCCCGGTGCGCTCCCGGACTTCGGCAGCGGTCTCCTCGCACGAGTCGAGCTTGCGGCTCGCGATGATGACATCGGCCCCGGCATCGGCGAAGGCGAGCACCATTTCGCGCCCGAGGCCGCGGCTGCCGCCGGTCACCAGCGCGACTTTCCCCGTCAGGTCAAACCTGTTTTCCATCTCCAACCTCCTCCTCTCAGGACCGCCGGGCTAGTTCGGCAGGACCACGATCTTGCAGTCGCTCGGGTCGGCGAGCGCTTCGAAAGCTGCGGGCAGTTCGTCGAGCGTGACCGTTCGCGTGACCATCGGCGACGTGTCGATGGCGCCGCTGCCGAGCGCGGCGAGGCTCTCGGCGTACTCCTCCGGGCTGTAGCCGAGGACAAACTTCAGGGTGAGGTGCTTGTTGATCCCCACCATTGGGTAGATCCGGTCTTCTTTCATGCAGACGCCGACGACGATGACGCGACCGGCACGTTCCACCAGTTCCATCGCCTGGCGAAGCGTGCCCTCGACGCCGACGCATTCGAAGACGACGGGCGCGGCCCGGCCGGCCGCCGCGACGACCGCCTCGGCAAGGTTCGTGGCCGCCGGGTCGACCACGAGGTCTGCGCCGAGTTTCGCGGCCAGTTCGCGGCGGGCGGGCGCGAAATCGCTGACGGTCACGTGCTGCACGCCCTCCTGCTTGAGCCAGAGCAATGTCATCAGGCCAATGGGGCCGGCGCCCATCACAACGGCGTGTTCGCCCGGTTGCATGGCCGCCTGGCGAACGGCATGCAGGCCTACGGCGGACGGCTCCGTCGTCGCTGCGGTCACATCCCCGAGACCGTCGGGGACCTTGAGCAGCATTGGCGCGCTCAGCAGGAGGTACTGCCCGTAGGCCCCGTGGAAGCGCGTGCTGTACCCAACGGCGACCACCCCCGACGGCGACGACGGCTCGATGAGGACCGGCATAGAGGTGACCCGTGTCCCCGGCGCCCATGCTTCGGCGCCCGGCCCGGCTTCAACCACCTCGGCCACGAACTCGTGGCCCATGACCATGCCGGCTTCGAAGTCCACGTTGTCCCACGACGTCGCCCCACTCATCCGAGACGCCGCGACCATGTCATCCATGAACTTCGCGGCGTGAAGGTCGCTGCCGCAGATGCCGCACGCCAGCACTTTCGCCAGTACCTGCATCGGCCCCGGGCGCGGAGTTTCGACGTCTTCGACCTGGAGCGCCTTGCCCCTGAGGACCATTGCTCGCATAACGCCAGCCTCACCTGAAAAGAAGTTGGCCGAATGTAGCACGGCGGCGGCACGCATGTGATCGGCTCGCGAATCATCTGGTCAGCCTGCGAGCGTTGGCGTATCGTTTCGCTCGCATCATCACAGCTCCGGAGAAGGCCCTTGGCAGACGCAGTCCCCCTGATTACCGATGAAATGCGAGCACACATCGGCAAGGAATCCGACCCGACGACGAGCGAAGTCGACCGGACGGCAATCCGCATGTTCGCTCGCTCAGTCGGCCACACCGATCCCATCTACTACGACGAAGCCGCCGCGAAGGCCGCAGGCTACCGCGATCTCGTGGCGCCTCCCGGCTACCTCGGCACGCCGGTCTTCAACCCGAACTCGCCATCGCGCCGCGGCGGCGGCGGAATGTTCGGCGGCCCCGAACCGGGCCGGCCGCTGAAGCGCATCCTCAACGGCGGCACCGAGATCGAGTATTTCGAAGACATCTGCGCTGGCGACGTCCTGACCTCGTCTTCGCACGTGGCCAACTACGAAGAGACCAAGGGCAGCATCGGCGACATGCTGATCACCACCACCAAGACCGTCTACAAGAACCAGCTCGGCAAGGTCGTGGCGATCATGACCGGCACCGGCATCCGCTACTAGGAGGAACTCGATGGCAGCAACGTGGGCTGACCTTTCTGAAGGGATGTCGATCCCGGAACTGAAGAAGAACTGCAGCACGCAGCAACTCGTTCTCTGGGCCGCCGGCTCCGGGGACTTCTACCAGATTCACTACGATAAGGACTTCGCCGTCGGCACGGGCCTTTCCAACATCATCGTTCACGGCGCGCTCAAGAATGCGTTCCTCGGCCAGCTCGTCCATGACTGGGTGGGCAACAACGGCAAGATCCAGAAGTACGGCTGCAGCTACCGCGGCATGGACTTCCCGAATGAGGACATCGTCTGCAAGGGCGTCATCACCCGGAAGTACGAAGAGGGCGGCAAGAAGCTCGTCGACCTCGAAGTCTGGACCGAGAACCCGCAGGGCAAGAAGACCACGCCCGGCTACGCCACCGTCGTCTTCAACAGCTAACCAGGGCTGCACATTCGCGTCCCTCTCCCCCTTTCGCCCTGAAAGGCCCCGGAGAGGGACTCCTTTTCCCGGGAGGACCAATTGGCAAACCTGCTCGAAGGCAAAGTCATCGCAATGACCGGCGCGGGCCGTGGCATCGGCCGCGAGTGCGCGCTCCTCGCCGCTTCCGAAGGCGCGCGCGTCATCGTCAACGATCCGGGCGTGAACCCGGACGGTTCGGGGACCGACAGCGGCCCCGCAGCGCAGGTGGTCGAAGAGATCAAGAAGGCGGGCGGCGAGGCCGTCGCCAACTTCGCCGACGTCTCGACGATGGAGGGCGGCGAAAGCGTCATCCGCACCGCGCTCGATACCTATGGCCGCCTCGACGGCCTCATCAACCTCGCTGCTATCTTGCGCGACCGGATGGTCTTCAACCTGACCGAAGAGGAATGGGACGACGTCATCCGGGTGGACCTCAAGGGCCACTTCACCACGCTGAAGCCGGCTGCAGTGCTCATGCGTCAGCAGCGGTACGGGCGGATCGTGAACTACAGCTCCGTCTCAGGCCTCCAGGGCAACTCGGGCCAGGCGAACTACGGCGCCGCAAAGGCCGGCGTCGCCGGGCTTACCCGCGTGGCGGCCCGGGACCTCGGCCGCTACGGCGTGACCGTGAACTGCATCGCCCCAGGTGCGGCCACGCGGCTGACCGCGACAGTGCCGTCGTCGGCGCGTGAACTTCGCGCCCGCAGCGGCATCAGCGGCGGCGGCGGACCGGCCCCCGCGGCAGGCGCATCAACCCCGCCGCCTCCGCCGGCCGACGACCCGATGCGCTCGCCAGGCATGGTCGCCCCGATGACGGTGTACCTGCTCCTCGACGAAGCGTGGAACATCAACGGCCGCATCTTCCAGGTCTCCGGCGGCCACGTCGG
>JBDHWA010000129.1:0-6549 GCA_039809945.1 Dehalococcoidia bacterium
GCTGGCAGGTGTCTACCGTGAGTGTGCGGTGCTGGCCCAGCCGAGCCTGGCCGAGGGGTTTGGCATCCCGGTCATCGAAGCGATAGCCAGCGGCCTGCCGGTCGTGGTCTCCGATGGGGGGGCGCTCTCGGAGGTGGTGGCTGATGCAGGGATTGTGGTCTCGCTCGGCGCGCCGGACTTCCCCGGGGCGCTTGCGGCGGCGTTGAACCGGGCCATCGGCGACGACGGCGAACTGGCGCGCCGTGGCCGGGAACGCGCCAGACTGTTCGAACCGCCGGCCGTGCTGCCTGCACTGCTTGAAGCCTATGAGCAGGCCTTCGACAGGCAGACTGCCTAAGCGCCCGTGCGCGTCCCGGGTTCCCGGCTAGTATGGCGCTGTGGGGATCGCGACCGGCAGCCTGGTAGCTCTTCTCTTCCGGCTGACCGACATCGTCCTCTGGGGCCTCATCGGGGTCCTCACCGCCCGCACACTGAGCGTCGAAGACCGCGGGCTCTATTCGACGGCCATCATCCTCACCTCGGCGGTCGGTGGTATCTCGAGCCTTGCCTCGGCTACGGGCTACTTCGTTTCGAACCAGAAGCGAGACCCGGCCGAAGTAGGAGCCAATGCCTTCGCTGTGGTGCTCCCGGTCGCTGCGGTCATCCTGGTCGCCGGCCTCGGGATTGCTTTCCTCGGAGGCGGCAGCGACAGCCGCGTCCTCGCCCTGGCGGTGCTTTCGATGGGCCCGGGGATTGTCCGAGGGACATCTCTCGGGGTGATCCTCGGGCAGGGCCACATCGTCAAATACAACTTCGGCAACGACATAGGGCTGATCCTCGCGATGGCCTCGCTCGGGCTTTGGGTCGGTGTGCTGGATCATCGGACGGCAGAAGGCGCGCTGCAGGCGTGGTGCACGGCCCAGTACCTCTCGCTCCTCCCGTTCGCAGCGTGGAGCCGTTCCTGGGTGCGATGGCTTGTGCGCCATCGTCCGAATGGGCAGTTAATCCGTGGGATGCTGCGATTCTCCCTGGTGACAGGCGCGGGAGGGCTGGTTGGGCTGCTGAATTACCGGCTGGACCAGTTCCTCGTCTTCCAGCTCGATGGCCGCGAGGGCGCGGGCATCTACTCGTCGGCGATTGCGGGCGCGGAAGCGCTGTGGCTGTTCTCCTCGGCGATTACGCTGGCATCGTTCGCCCGGGTGGGGCGCGGTGACCCGCACGAAGCGGCGACCCTGACGGCGACGGGGATTCGCCACACCGTGCTCGTGGTGATCGGCGGGGGCCTGACCGCCGCGATGATCGGGCCGTTCATGATCGAGACCCTGTTTGGGCATGCCTACAGCGCGGCCGGGCAGCCGTTCCGCATCCTGTGCCTCGGCACGGCGCTGTTCGCGCCCCAGGGCATGATCAACCTCTACTTCGTGAACCACGCCGGGATGCCGCGGTTCCCGTTGCTGGTTGGGCTACTGATGCTCTCGTCTTCGTTCGTAGGCGGGGTCATCCTGATCCCCATGTTCGGGACGTCTGGCGCCGCAACGGCGACGACGGTGAGCTATGGCATCGCCAGCAGTGTCTCGGTCTATGCGTTCCTTCGGCGAACCCGGTTGCGGCCGTCGCTGCTCTGGCGGGTGCGGGGCGCCGACCTGCGCGCGTACTGGGACCTCGGCTGGTTCCTCGTGAATCGTGTCGCTGAGCCGTTGCGGCGAGGTTCCCTCGATCAGGCCCGGGCGGATGACCGTTTGCGCTGACGCTGTTCGAAGCGGGGGCCGCTCGTCTTGTTCGAACGCGCGCCGCCGAACTTCGCTGAATCACGGCCGCGCCAGCCGATGTACACCGCTAGCAGCGTACCGAACCACATAATCGCCGTGAACCACTCCGGTGCGTAGCTGAGGTTCCACGACCTTGAGAGGGTGATCTGCCAGTTGAGGCCGAGGATTGGGAGGAAGGCGAGGAGAGAGTAGGCGATCGCCCCGGTGACGAGGTACCGGGCGTTCGAGAGCACGGCAAACGGCAGTATCCAGATGATGTACCACGGGTGGTAGGCCGGGCTCACGAAGAGGAAAACGCTCATCACGAGCGCTACAGCCCGCACGAGGTCGATTCGTTCTTTGAGCGGGTGGAAGGCCATCACGAGTCCAATGGTCACCAGGTAGGCAACGTAGCCGAGGACGGTGATGACGTCGCGGCCATGCCTGCCGGTATCGAACCAGAGTTCGAACCAGCGCCACGGAGTCGTCTGGATAACTGCCCCCGCCGGGCCGAGCGTGCCGTTCTGGACTGGGCCGATCTGAAGGACGTAGAGGACGAGCACGACCGCTGCGCCGCCGACCGTGAGCACCGCGAGCGGGTACCGCCAGCGCGGCCACCACCAGGCGGCAACGACGGGCGACGCGAGGACAAAAGCATACTTACATAACGCCGACGCCAGCCATGCGAGCACACCTCCGCCGCGCCGTGCCCAGGACCGTTCCATCACCAGCCCGAGTGCAACGACCCCGAAGAACGCCATCATTGCGTCGTTGTGCCCGTCCCCCGGGTACTGCCAGGTCATCATGGGGTTGAGCCCGATTGCGCCGGCGATGAGGGCCGGGTTCTGGCCAAGGCGTTTCGCGACGAAGCCAGCAGCGACGGCTGTGCCGGTCAGGAAGATAAGACCCATAACCTTCTGGCCGACGAGATTCGCGGTGAAACCATCGCCGACGAAGGGCAGCGGCGCACCTCCCAGGGCGTAAGCCAGCGGACCGTAGCCGCTTGGGGCCGTCCGGAATACGCGAACTTCATTCGCGACAGGGTCATCGATGCGCTCCGGTGTCCCGGAGAAGTCAGCGGGCCACTTGTGGTGAATCCAGAAGGTGCGAACGTCGGCAGCGAGGTGGACTGCATCGGGTGAGGTCAGCGGCATCGCCGGGAACATCGAGAGTCCGGCGAGGATGATGCCCACGACCGTCGCTGCGAAGGCGTGAGGGAAGCCCTTCCGCAGCGCCCAGAGAGCGACAAAGTAGGCAGCGCAGGCAACGAGAAGGAGGAAAGTGGTATCCCGGAAGTCCGGGAACCCGCGTGTGAGCACTCGCGAGATACCGCCACGGGCGACGGTATCGATGTCGTTGCTGAGCGACACGCGCAGAGCGAATCCGAAGAGCCAGATCGCGCACATCAGGACGACCGCGCCGGCGAAGATCGCAGCTGTGCGCGGACCTTCGTCCGATGCTTGTGCGGGGCTGTTGGCGGTGCGCCTAACGGACATGGGTCGCTCCTTCGGGCTGGCTCCTGGCTGTGGGCGCCCAGGCGCGAACTCGTGCGGTGATCATCGCCCAGGCGCCGATGGGGAACCAGAGCAGACTCAACAATGTGTGGCGGACGGCGAGGCTGAGGCTCCCAGTGGAAAGTTGCAGCAAGCCCTCGCGCCAGGCGATCCACGACGGGACCGCCCATTCACCCGCCAGGGCGGGGAGCACAATCGCTCCGGGCAAGGCTACGGGGGCGGCAACAGCGGAGCACACCGCGGCGAACGTCACCCCCAGCCGCGTCAGCAGCCGGGTGGGGACCACGAGATAAATAGCGAGGTCGCGGGCGTGCGGGTTTCCGCGGAGCGCTGCCCGCGCCAACGGCAACCACCGGCCATGAACCACGCCGATGTGGCCGCGAACCCAGCGTGAGCGCTGCTGGACCGAACTGCGCAGGTCATGAGGCTCGCCCATGGCGACCTGGGCTTCGGAGACATACCGGACGACGTGACCTTCGGCTACGAGGCGCGCCGACAGTTCGAGGTCCTCGGTCATGGTCCATTGCCCCGAACGGTAGTGGTGCAGAAGACCCGGCCGGATGAACCAGCCGCTGCCCGTGATGGTGGTCGTAAGCCCCAGGGCTTCGCGCGGGCGCCACCAGAAGATGTTCCGGGCTGAGCGGCCGAACCCGTACCCTTCAGCAAGCCACTCGCCGGTCCGGACCGGAATGGTTTCGGCCTGGATGCACTCGGCGCCGCCCGAGTTTTGTGCGATGGCAGAGAGAAAGCCCGGTCCTACCCTCGCGTCGGCGTCGAAGACCCCAACGTAATCGTAGTCATCGAACTGGTCGGCGCCCGCCTGGACGGCATACGACTTCCCCGCCTGCTCGGTGTTCAGTTCGATAACGGCAGCGCCGGCCCTTGCCGCGGCGCTGGCGGTCGAATCGGTGCAGTTGTGCGCGACCACCAGGACATCGCGCAGCTCGACTGGGTAATCCTGTGTGAGAAGGTCGGAAACGATGCGTGCGATCACGGCTTCCTCGTTGCGCGCGCAGACGAGGAGGCCGAAGCGAGGCAACGACGCAGGCGCGCGCGAGGGGAGTCCTGCGTTCCGGCGGCGGTATCCGAGGAGCGTAATGGCGGTCTGGTAGAGCGAAACGGCGACGATTGCGGCCTGTGCGGCGAGGAGACCAATCTTTGCGAGTCGCCACATCCACTGCATCGGCGACCATTATTTCGGTGAACCTTCGAAGGCGCACCAACGAAAGAGGCCCGCGTTTCGGCGGGCCTCTGAAGGATTTCGGGTCGAACCGGCTTAGCCGCGTGGGAGGCCGAGACCGCGGGTGGCGATGATGCCCTTCTGGACTTCGCTGGTGCCGCCTGCGATCGTCGAGCTGACGGCCTGCATATAGCCCATGGCGGCGCGGTTGCGAACGTTTCCGTGCATGCCATACATGTGCATCGAGAGGCCCGCGATGCGCTGGCTGAGCTCGCTCGAGAAGAGCTTGCACATGCTCGCCTCGTAGTTCGGGATGAGGTTCTTCACCTGCATGCTGACCACGCGGTAGCTCAGCATCTTGGCGACTTCGCACTCAATCCAGCGGTCGACGAACTCCGACTTCACCTTCGGGTTGCGGGTGAACGACGCCTCGCCCTTGTCCGACTTCGCCTGGCGGATGAGCGACTCGAGCTGCTTGCGGACGCCGATGGCGGAGCCGATGGAGCTGCGCTCGAAGTCGAGCGTGGTGGTGCCGACGTACCAGCCGCGGTTCTCTTCGCCGATGCGGTTCTTGACCGGGACGCGGACGTCTTCGAAGAAGACTTCGTTGAAGCCCTGCGCGCCAGAGAGCTGGGTGAGCGGGCGGACGGTGACGCCGGGAGCCTTCATGTCGACGAGCAGGTAGGTGATGCCGCGATGCTTCGGCGCATCCGGGTCGGTGCGGACGAGCATGTACATCATGTCGGAGTACTGGGCGCCGGTGGTCCAGATCTTCTGACCGTTAATGATGTAGTCGTCGCCATCGCGGACGGCGCGGGTCTGGAGGCTGGCAAGGTCCGAGCCGGCGCCGGGCTCGCTATAGCCCTGGCACCAGATGACTTCGCCCTTGAGGATCTTCGGCAGGTGCTCCGCCTTCTGCTCCTCGGTGCCGTGCTCAATGATCGTCGGGCCAATCATCATGACGCCGAAGCCGCCGATGTTGCCAGGAACGCCAGCCTCGGCGAATTCCTCATTCATAATGAACTGGTCGACCACCGACATGTCGGCTCCGCCGTACTTCGACGGCCAGGACGGGGCGATCCAGCCCTTGGCCGCCACCCTCTCGCGCCACTCCTTGATCGCGCCGAGGCGGCCGAACAGCGAGCCTTCGAACTCCTCGCCGCCTGAGCGGAGCGCTGCCGGGGCTTCCGTCTCAATGAACTGGCGGACTTCCTTACGCCACTGGGCTTCGCGCTCGGTGTCACCAAGGGTGATTGCCATTCGTAATTCCTACTTTCGAAAGAGATGCTTCGCCCTCGGGGCGAAGCAGGTATGCGTTCACGATTGTGCGGGAGGAGGCATAGCTTTGCAAGCGAATGATATTCGGGTTCGCACCGATGGCGGTATCGGATACTTCGATGAACTGTGGGGATGCAGCGCCGGAATCGATTGTGATAAGCTTCACATGTCCCACCGGAGCACGCGAGCGCCCGGTTTGTCCCTTCTCCTACTGCTCTGCTTCCATTGCCCCTCGGGCGCTCGCTGCTCCAACCTCCTCCACCCAGATCGTCACCGGAAACGCGCCGCCTGGTGGTCAGTTGTTGCGGCCGATGGCGGTGGTTGGTCTCCAGTCGAACTCGAGCCAGCCCGCGTAGTAGAACCCGATGTATTGGAGGTCGGAATAACTCTCGGCCTCGACGATGATGACGCTGGGGCCGCCCCCGACGCCCCAGGAACCGATGAGCTTGCAGGTCGTGGGCAGCTTGGACGGGAACTCGTTGACGAGTTTCGCAAGGGTGGGCGGGAGCTTGCCGGTGTCGCGCCAGGCCGCATTCGCGGGACTGTCTGGCGTACTCCGGTAAAAGCCGATGTACGTTGTGGTAGCCATTTCCATGTGCTCCTTGAGGCCACGCATCTCCGGTTGGCGATCGCCGCGATGGTAGGCGTCACAAAGTGGAATGAATGCGATCCAGATCACAGAAGAATGAAGTATGTGACCTGCGATTCTGGTTCCTGCCCTCGTCCACCCCAGGTGGTACCATCCCCTCATGACGAGACCGGCACGCGCACCACGTCCCACGCTCCAGGAACGCTGGGCCGAGGTCCAGGAGCGCTGGGAAGAGAAGAAGCCCGCGCCCTTTCGCTCCGC
>JBDHWA010000130.1:0-6498 GCA_039809945.1 Dehalococcoidia bacterium
GCGATAGCCACCACCGCAGCCAGCACCGCGAGGGCAATGAAGAGTTTCGAGAGGTCTCGCTGGCGAGCGTACGTTCTGCTTGAGACGGCCATCGGCGGCTCCGTAGGTTTCAGAGATTAGGGAAGCTGGTTTCGCACCCAGCCAAGGAACGCCGCCCCCGGCACGTCGGTCAAAACGACCCGGTGGCCCGGCGCAGTGGAGGTTTCTCGTTGGACGAGTTCGAGGGATCGGACCGTCGCATCGGTCCCGGCGGGCGCGTACACGGCCCCGGCGAGGTACATCGAATCAGGGGACCAGGCCGAAGGGACCAGGTACGCCTCGGTGGCGCCCGGGTCGGTCAACTGCCAAGACCCGCCGGGACCGCCGAATGCAGGGAGCGGCGAACCGGGCATCCACGATGCGCCGAACTGGTTCGCGGTGGCCGGCAGCGTAGTCACGCTCTTCGTCGCGATGACCAGCGTGCGTCCGACATACGTCCGTGAACCGCCGGCCAGGATGTCCACGAACGCCAGCCGCGAGCCATCAGGGCTGAGGGCCCAGTCACGCGTCCGGCCCGGGCTCAACTCGGCCTCGAGTTGGACCTTCCCGTCGCGTTCGAGGAACAGGTTCGACCCACGGTTGTCGACCACGACGATGTACAGCCGGGACGAATCGAAACTGTAGCCAACTGGCACGACGTCGAATGCATCGCTGAACTGGGCTACAGCCCGGACGGCGCCTGTGGCTGTGTCGACTTCGACAACTGAGTTCTGCCGCACGCCGTTCGCATCCTGGTAACGGACAGCAGCGATCTTGGTCCCATCGGGCGACCATGCCACGCGCGTGAAATAGTCGAACCGTCCGGCTACCGAACGAACGGAGCCGTCGGCAAGGGTCAGGATCGAGAGATTCGCGCCAGACCGGGCCGTAAACGGCGGCAGCGAGACCACAGCCACGAAATCTCCGAGCGGGGAAGCCGAACCATGGATGTGATAGCCCGTGGCGCCGCTGTTCGGGAAGGTCGCGACGACCTGTTCCTCCCCGAGGCCATCTGCACGCCGAACGACGACGTCATCGAAGTCGTGGCCGGGAATGGTGTAGGCCACCGAGCGTACAGAAGCGATATCGGGCAGCACCTGCGGCGAAGTGGCGACGTTGCCGCCAGGCCGGGTTGCGACGCCCCAGGCGGCAACGCCAGCAACAAGGGCCAACAAGAGGAGCAGGAAGGGTGTCAGGAACCGGGGGACGTGCAAGGCACGGCGGATGTCCGGGAAGAACACTCGGCTACCTCGCGCTGAGGGCGGCAACTGCCGTCCCTGGTCTGGCGTCCGCCCGCGCATGGCCATTTCGAAGATGCCGGTACCCCCGCAGTACCGAGACCGCTAAAGCGGCCAGCACGGGATGAGCCGCCCGTGCTGATGGCGACCGTAACCGGGCAGCCACGTTCGGTCAACGCGTTCTTTCCCCAGTTTTGTGGGTCAACCGGGCAATTCGCATACCTGTAGTAGCATTTCCGGCAATGCTCCTCTACCTCTCGGATTTCACTCCGGCGGCGTTCCTGGTCTACTTCGCCGCTACTGCCGTCGCGCTGTTTACCGGCCTGGCCTTCCACGAGTTCTGCCACGCCTGGGCCGCGAACGAATTGGGCGACGACACTGCGGCAAGGCAGGGGCGCCTGACCTTGAATCCACTCAGGCATGTCGATCCCATTGGCGCAGCGCTGATGTTCATCGTCGGCTTCGGATGGGCGAAACCCACACCGGTTAACCCGTGGCGGCTCAAGAATGGGCCACGCCGCGGGGGCGCCATCGTCGCGTTTGCGGGACCCGCATCGAACTTCTTCTTCGCCGCTCTTGCCGCCCTTCCGCTGAAGCTCGGGATTGTCGAACCCGGCTTCGGCAGCTTCGAAGGCCTCGTCCGGAACGGCGACGGCGAGGACTATCTCGCGCTCTTTCTCCTCGTCATCGTCAACCTGAACATTATCCTCGGCATCTTCAACCTCATCCCACTGCCGCCGCTCGATGGCTTCAAGGTCGCTCTCGGCTTCCTCCCACGCACTGTGGCCAGCGAACTGCAGCGGCTCGAACCGTACGGTCCCGGCATCCTGATGACCGTGCTCGTGCTCGGCTTTATCGCACCCCAGTACAGCCCCATCTACTGGATCATCACGCTTGTCCGGGACGACGTCTTCAACTTCCTCGTCTGAACCGGGGCTGTGATAGCCTTATGGCGACCAAGACCCAGTCTGTCAGCGTGGAGTAGAGGCTCATGGCCCAGTCGCGAATCAGCATCCTCGGTACGGGCCTCATCGGGTCCTCGATAGGCCTCGCCCTTGCGGCGCGCCCGAACAGGCAGTACGACATCGTGGGCGCCGACCGTGACCGCTCGAACGCGCGGGCGGCGAAGAAACTCGGCGCCATCGACCGCGAAGTGGGATCGCTCGAAGAGTGCGTCTCCGGAGCTGGTCTCGTCATCATCGCCACGCCGGTCATGGCGGCCCGCCACATCCTCCAGGAAGTCGGACCGTATCTCACCGCTGGCGCGGTCGTCACCGACGTCTGCAGCACGAAAGCGGACATCATGCGCTGGGCGCAGGAGTTCCTGCCCGATACCGTCAGTTTCGTCGGCGGGCATCCCATGGCGGGGAAGGAAAAGAGCGGCCCAGCCGCAGCTACGGCGGACCTGTTCAAGAACGCCACCTGGGCCATCACGCCATCACCCAGGGCCGACGAGCGGGCCGTCGGGGTCGTCCTGGGGCTGGTGGAAGCCCTCGGCGCCACTCCGATCTATATCGACCCCGCAGAACACGACCAGTACGCCGCAGCCGTCAGTCACCTGCCACTTGTTATGTCCGTCGCGCTCTTCCGGCTGGTACGCGACAGCCATGGATGGGAGGACGCTTCGCTCCTCGCGGGCTCCGGGTTCAAGGATCTCACCCGCCTTGCCAGTGGGGATCCGACGATGTCCCGGGACATCATGATGACGAACCGGGAAGCCGTCCTCCACTGGATCAACCGGCTGCAGACCGAGTTGGGAACGATAGCCGACGCGCTGAAGCTCGGCCACGAGCCGACATTCGACCTCTTCCAGAGCACGCAGTTCGACCGCGAACACTTCCTCCTGAATCCGCCACTCAGACGACGGCCTGACGGCCCCGAGGCGCCGAGCGCGCAGGATGCCTTCGGCCGGCTCTTTGTTGGCGGGCTGTACGACAAGCTCAAAGAGACGACCAACAAGTTTGGCGCCGCCCCAAGCCGGGTGAATGACGCAGAACTCAAGCGCAAGCTTGGCGTACGCGACGAGGACCTGTGATCGTCCATCGACCGGACCGCGTCCGGGCCACGATCCAGGTTCCGCCGGATAAGTCCATTTCGCACCGTTCGCTGATCTTCAATGCCATTTCGTCGGGGACGGCTGTCGTCGAGCGCATCCTCGAATCTGAGGACGTACGCTCGACGGCCTCCTGCCTGGCTGCGCTCGGCGTCGACATCGATTGGCCAGACCATTCTGATACGGCCCGCGTTCGCGGCGGCGGAATGCACTCCCTCTTCGAGTCTGACTCCGTCCTCGATTGCGGGAACAGCGGCACGAGCATGCGTCTCCTGCTCGGACTGCTCGCCGGGCAGCCTCTCTTCAGCGTTGTCACCGGCGATTCATCGCTCCGGTCCCGCCCGATGGGCCGGGTGATCACGCCCCTCAGGCAACTCGGCGCTTCGATCCAGGCCCGTAAGGGAGGCACCCTGGCCCCCGTCGCCATCACTGGTGGATCGCTCAGGGCCATCGAATACGTCAGCCCCGTGGCGAGCGCCCAGGTGAAGTCCGCCATAGCGCTCGCAGGCCTCTACGCCGAGGGAGAGACCAGTGTGGTCGAGCCTGAAAAGAGCCGCGACCATACCGAACGTATGCTGACGGCGATGGGCGCCAACCTGCGCAGCACCGGGAACCGGGTAACGGTGGGTGCGACGGCTCGCCTCGAACCGCTCTCGCTGCGGGTCCCCGGCGACATTTCGAGCGCGGCTCCGTGGCTGGTCCTCGGAGCATGCCATCCAGATGCCGAAATCCTGCTCGAAGGGGTCAACACGAACGAGACGCGAACCGGGCTCCTGGACATCCTCGAGGCGATGGGCGCCACCGTGGAACGGATGGAGGAACGCGTCAGCGGGGGCGAACCAGTGGCCGACCTGGTGGTGCGGACCTCGAAACTCACCGGCTCGATTGTTTCCGGAAGCCTGGTCCCGCGAGCCATCGACGAACTGCCGCTGGTTGCCCTGCTTGGATGCTTCGCCGAAGGCGAAACGGTCGTCCGAGATGCTCAGGAACTCGTGGTCAAGGAATCGAACCGCGTCGAGACCACAGTCGACCTCCTGACGAGGATGGGCGCCCGCATAGAAGCGCGCCCTGATGGGTTCGTCGTGCATGGCCCGACGCCGCTCCACGGCGCGCGGCTCGACGGACGTGGGGACCACCGTGCGGGCATGCTTGGGGCCATCGCCGGAGTGCTTGCCGATGGCGAGACCCGGATCGACAACGATGCCGTCGGCGTCTCCTATCCGGCGTTCTGGGAAGACCTTGCGCGCGCCGCCACAGGCGGCATGATCAAGGCGTGAAGCCTCCGCCGCTGATCATCGTCATGCATGGTCCCTCGGGAGTCGGGAAGGACTCGGTGATCGATGAACTGCGGAAGCGGACTGGCATTCACCGGGCAACCAGTTCCACCGATCGGAAGCCCCGGAAGGGCGAACGGAGCGGGAATCACTACCACTTCCTCAGCCACGCCCAGTTCATGGAAAAGGCCGGCAGGGGAGACTTCATTGAGTGGGCCGAGGTCTACGGCGACCTCAAGGGTCTCGAACGCTCCGAGCTCGAAGAGCCGCTGTCGAAAGGCGAGGACGTCATCATTCGCACGGACGTGCAGGGCGCGCGCACCTGGCGAAAGAAGCTGGACGGGGCCATCTTCATCTTCCTGATGGCCGAAGACGCGAGTGTCTTACGGGCGCGTCTCGATGGCCGCGATACTGAGGATGAAGAGTCACTGGAACGAAGGGCTGCGGAACTCGATGCAGAACTCGCCGATGCGTTGAACAACGACTACGTCGTTCACAACCGTCACGGCGAACTCGAGGCGACGGTAGAGGAAGTGGCACGCATCATCGAGTCGGAGCGGATGCGCCCAGGAAGGCCTGCTGGCCGCGTCATCGCCTGAAGCCCGGGTGGGCGTGTACGATCCCGGCCACGCTTCGGGGGAGGGCTCTCATGGATCCGCGTCTCATGGAACTGTTCAGCCTGGAGGGTCGCGTTGCCCTCGTGACCGGCGCTTCCAGCGGCCTTGGCGTGGCCTTTACGCGGGGCCTCGCTCGCGCCGGCGCCAACGTCGTCGTGACTGCACGCCGCCAGGAACTTATCGACCAGACGGCGGACATGGTCCGAAGCTTCGGAGGCAACGCGCTGGCGATAAGTGCCGATATCACCGATGAAGCCCAGTTTGAGGCCGTCTTCGAGCGGACAGTGGCCGAATTCGGGCGCCTCGACATCATGGTGAACAACGCGGGGTATACCGATCGCTCGGGGCTGCGGCATGACCAGGGGAGTCTGAAGCGGATGCGTTCGATCATCGAGCTGGACCTGCTCGCAACGATCAACGGCTGCCGGCTCGCCGGGAGGCAGATGGTCGCGCAGGGCAACGGTGTCATCATCAATGTCAGTTCGATTCTCGGGCGCGTCGGGAGTGAGTTCCGGGCTGCGTCCTATCACGCGGCGAAAGGCGGCGTCGACGCGCTGACCCGCGTCCTGGCGCTTGAGTACGCGCGGGAAGGTGTGCGCGTGAACGCCATCGCACCGTCCTACTTCGATGGCACCGAGTTGATGGACAAGGTGTTCGAGGCTACCCCGGCGACGCGTGAGCACAGCATTTCGAGGACGCCTATGGGCCGGCTCGGACAGCCCGAGGACCTCGAAGGCGCCATTGTCTACCTGGCGAGCGATGCGGCGCGGTTCGTCACCGGCCACATTTTGTACGTCGATGGTGGCTGGACGGCCGGGGGTGGCTACCACCAGCTGCCGCCCATGTGGGAATCCACCCCGGGTCACCAGGTCCTGCAGTAGCGGACTCGGGCGAGCCTACGCGCCCTTGCTCGCCCCGGTGATATCGGCCATGAGCGTGAGGGCATCCCGCTGACGGCTCTGGACCATGAGCGTGGTCACACCGGCGTCCTCCCAGGCCCTGAAACGCTCCTTGATGCGTTCCACAGGCCCAACGAGCGACATCTCATCGACCAGTTCGTCCGGGACAGCGTCAGCCGCCTCCTGCTTCCGGCCGCCAAGATACAGTTCCTGGATCAGGGCGGCGGCTTCTCCGTAGCCATAGCGGACGGCCATCTCGTTGTGGAAGTTCTTCTCCTTCGCGCCCATGCCGCCCATGTAGAGGGCGAGGTTCGGCTTCTGTGCTGCGAGGAGGGCCTTCACGTCGTCGCCAATGGCAACATTGCAGCCTGCGGCGATGTCGAAGTCCTTGTAGCTCTT
>JBDHWA010000131.1:0-6474 GCA_039809945.1 Dehalococcoidia bacterium
GCGCCGTTGCTGCCGTTCGTGAGGCTGGCGATGGCGAGCCGCCGGGATGGGACGACCACGAGGTTCGCGCGCTGGCCGTTGGTCGCGCCGCCGTGACCGATGGTCTTCGTACCCGAAGCATCCTGGATCCACCAGCCGAGGCCCCACGCGGGCGCCATGTTGCCGGCGGTCACCTGCTGGCGCTGCATCTCGGCCAGCGTGCCGGCGGAGAGCACACGGCGGTCGCCAGCGCGCCCATCGCCCATATGGAACGCGGCGAACTTCAGCAGGTCCCCGACGGTCCCGATGATGGTGCCCGCAGGGGCCATCGCCCGCGTGATGGCGTATGGACGGGCAATCTCCGGCTCGTCCGTGGTCAGGGTGTTGTAGCCAACGGCGAGCGGACCCGAGGCAGCTTCGTCGACGCGGAAGGTCGAGTCATCGAGCCCGAGCGCTCGGAGCACGCGGTCGCGGATGACGTCTTCGGCCGGCTTATGCCCGAACTGTTCGAGGAGCGCGCCGAGCACCTGGAAGCCCGCATTGCAGTACGACCACAACTCACCGGGTCGCGCCAGCTGGCGGATCCCGGACAACGCGGCGACCGCTTTGCCGAGGGCGTCATCGCCCACGCCGCGGTCGCTGAAGTCGTCGCCCCAGAAGCCCGTATGGTGGGTGAGCAGGTGGCGGACTGTCAGCGCATCGGTGGCTTCGCCGGTGCTGAGACGGAACCCCGGCAGGTAGCGCGCGACCGGGCCATCGAGGTCCATGCGCCACGTATCGACCAGTTGCATCGCCGCCGTGGCGGTGAACACCTTCGTGATGGAGCCGATCTGGAACCGGGTGTCCGGGGTGGCGGGCCAGTGGGCTTCGCGGTTCGCTTCACCGAAGGCGGCCGTTTGCACGTCGCCATCGTTGTAGACACCGATTGTGACTGCCGGGACTTTCCACTTTGCGAGCAACGGGGTGACCAGGTCGTGCAGTTCGCTCTGGAGGGTTCGTTCGGCGGTCGCGGTCATGGGCGGCGTCTCCGGGTTTGGGCTGGGCGCAAGTATAGGGTGCGAACTTGCGGGTTTGGCCGCCGCCAATCAGGCTTCGGGGTACAACCAACCGGAGAATCAGCAATGGGCTACCGCGCACTCGTCGTCGACAAGCAAGGGGACGATTTCACCGTCGCGCCGAAGGAACTGAGCGAGGCAGACCTGCCCGCCGGCGACGTCACTATCAAGGTCGAGTGGAGTTCGATTAACTACAAAGACGGCCTTGCCCTCAGCCCAACTGGCCGCGTCCTTCGCAGCTACCCGATGGTCCCGGGTGTGGACCTCGCCGGGACGGTGGTCGATTCGAAGGACAGCCGCTTCGCAAAAGGCAGCGCGGTCGTGGTCACCGGCTACGACGTCGGCGTGGCTCATCCAGGCGGGTTCGCGGAACTCGCGCGCATCCCGGCGGACTGGGTCATGCCGCTGCCCGAAGGCCTGACGACGAAGGAAGCGATGGCCCTCGGCACCGCCGGGATGACCGCGGCGATGTCGGTCGAGGCTCTCGAACACAATGGATTGCAGCCCGGCCAGGGGCCGGTGATCGTCGCTGGTTCCACGGGCGGCGTAGGCAGCACCGCTGTTTCGATGCTCGCCCAACTCGGCTACACCGTTGCCGCCAGCACCGGGAAGGCGAGCGAGCACGACTTCCTGCGCTCCCTCGGCGCCACTGAGATCCTCTCGCGCGAGGATGTGAGCGCCGAAAGCAACCGCCCGCTGGAGAGCGAACGCTGGGCTGGCGCAGTCGACCCGGTGGGCGGCGCGACCACGGCCTACCTGATTCGAACCATGAAGTACGGCTCGAGCATCGCCCTCAGCGGGCTCACGGGCGGCAACGCGGTCGCGACCACCGTCTTCCCGTTCATTCTTCGCGGCGTGAACCTGCTCGGCATCGATTCGGTGATGTGCCCGATGGCGAAGCGCCAGCGGATCTGGGCGCGCATGGGGAAGGACCTGAAGCCGAAGGGTCTCCTCGATTCGATTGCCGTGGAAACGGACCTCGATGGCGTGGCCGCGGTCTGCGCCCAGATCCTCAGCGGGAAGGTCAAGGGCCGGACGCTCGTCCGCCTCAGCTGAGCGCGCCTGACGTTAGGCAAGGCGAAGGCGAAGCATTCGCCTTGCGGCGCGTCTGCACCCCTCGCGGCTGGGTACGATGGCTCTATGCCCACCGAGTCTCCTGCCGCAAATCTCAAGCGCTATCGTGAAAACCTCCGCGATGAGGTGGATGGCGTCGCCCTCTACGAGCGGCTCGCCGCTGCCGAGAAGGACGCAAACCTGCGCGAGGTCTACACGCGCCTCGCGGCCAGCGAGCGAAAGCACCAGAGTCTCTGGGAATCGAAGATTCGCGAGGCTGGCGGCGAGGTGCCTGCCTACGGCCCATCGTTCCGTGTGCGTTTCCTCGGCTGGCTCGCGCGGCGGTTCGGCACCGCTGCAGTCAGCCCCATCGTCACGCGCATGGAGATGTCGGCGACGACGATGTACGACGACCAGCCGGAGGCGGTGGAAGCGCTCCTCCCGGCCGACGAGCGTTCGCACGCCCGGCTCTTCCGCGAGATCAGCCGGGCCAGCGGACCCCGCATGGAGGTCGACATCGCCCGCGTCGAGGGCCGCCACCGGGCCGGCGCAGGGAACGCCTTGCGCGCTGCAGTCCTCGGCGCCAACGACGGCCTCGTTTCGAACTTCCTGCTCGTCACCGGCGTGGCCGGGGCTGACCCTGGCCGCGACTTTGTGGTGCTTGCCGGCGTCGGCGGTTTGCTCGCCGGGTCCATCAGCATGGCCCTGGGCGAATGGATCAGCGTGCGCAGTTCGGCCGAAGCCTTTGAGCGCCAGGTCGAAATCGAACGGGAAGAGCTGGAACTGATGCCCGAAGAAGAGGAGGAGGAACTCTTCCTCATTTATCGCGCGAAGGGGCTGGCAGACAACGAGGCGCGGGCGATGGCGAAACGCATCCTCACGAACCACAGCGCGGCGCTGGACACGCTCACGCGCGAGGAACTCGGCATGTCGGCCGGTGAGGCGGGAAACGCATGGGTGGCAGCCATCACCTCGTTCCTCACCTTCAGCGCCGGGGCAATCATCCCGGTGCTGCCGTGGCTCCTTGTTGGAGGCAGCGCGGGGTTGGCGGTCAGCGCGGTGCTGAGCGCGCTCGGCCTGTTCGCGACGGGTGCGATCACCACCCTCTTCACGGGGCGACGGGTGTTGTTCTCTGGCAGCCGGATGGTGCTGTTCGGGCTCGCCGGCGCGGTAGTCTCCTACGGCGCCGGACTTCTACTGGGTGCAGGAACCGGGATCTAAACCTGGATTTCGAGGGTGAGCCGCTGCTCGGTGGTGCGGATTGCCGTGAGCCGGTACGGCTGTCCGTTGGCCAGCGAATCGAGCCGCTCCGCAAGGGGCGCTTCGAGGATCCGTGCCAGTTCCTCCGGGACGGCGAGGTCGCCGAGGTTCGCCTCGACAACGTCGAGTTCGAGCTTCCCGTTAACAATGTTGGGGTTGACGGTGATGCCCGTGCGCAGGCCGACGCCCAGCCCGCCGACCACGACATCCACTTTGACGAGGCCGTTGGCGCCAACGGTGGTTCGCACCTGGGGCGCCGAACCGAACGCCGGCAACTCGGGCAGTTCGCGGGCGATGAGGAGGGCGAGGGCTTCCTCGGTGAAGGTGACCGAGATGTTGCCGCCACCGGCGCCGTCCGCTTCGGGGGAGTCAAACGTGGGGTCGATCGTGAAGAAAAGGACGGTGGCGAGCACTCCGCAGAGCGCGCCAAGGCCAAGAAGGAGGAGCGACTTCATGGGCGAGCGTACCTTGCCGCCAACGGGCCGAACTCGCAAGGGCCAAACGGCGCAAATCTCGCCGGGTCCACTTGCGCGAACGCGAAGCGGCGGCAATACTAAAGACTCTGGTGGCTAGAGCGAGGTGGTCCCACCCGTTCCCATCCCGAACACGGTTAGTGAAACGCCTCAGCGCTGACGATACTGCCCTGGCAACGGGGTGGGAAAATAGGCCGCCGCCGGTCAAACAAAGAACCGCCCAAACAGGCGGTTTTTTCGTCTCTGGGCCAGTTGTACGGTAACTGGACAGCCCTCACGCACGTTGATCAGGGTTAGGCGCGGAGAGGATTCGGATGGCCCCCGCGCAGCCCCGTTGGCGTCCTGGAGTTGCTTTCTCCAAGGATCGGCCGCTGCTACACTGCAATCCGAGATCCCAATTCACACCCTGGCCGTACCACCTCTATCACAGGTTCACCGGCCCACCAATCGGAGCCCAACTTTGTCAGCAGATACCGCCCAGCCAGAAACCCCCGCGATCCCCGAAGCCGAAATGGACATGGGGGCGCTCCTCGAGCTTGAGGACGCTCAGCCAGGCCAGCTTCGCCGCGGCGAAATCGTCGAGGGGATGGTCATGGGCGCGTCACCCGACGGCCTCATCGTCGATGTCGGGACCAAGACCGAAGCCGTCATCCCCCAGGGCGAGATGCTCTCCCTTGGCGTCGACGGCGTCGCGAAGCTGAAGGCCGGCGACACCGTGAAGGTGATGGTTCTCCAGCCGTCCTCGTCGGAAGGCCACGCGATCGTTTCGCTCGACCGCGCTCGCGGCGAAGAGGGTTGGGACACCCTTGCCGCGCGCCACGAGTCCGGCGAAATCTTCGAAGCCCAGGTCACCGGCCACAACCGCGGCGGCATCCTCGTCAACGTCGATGGCGTCAACGCGTTCGTGCCGCTCTCCCAGATCGATAGCGTGCGCCGGGACGATCCCGAGGCCGCAAACCATCTGGCGAACCTCGTCGGCAACTCGATTCGCCTGAAGGTCATCGAACTGAACCGCAAGCGGAACCGGGTCATCCTCTCCGAGCGCGCCGCCATGGCGGAGTCCCGCAAGGAGATGAAGGAGCGCGTCCTGGAAGAACTCCAGGAAGGCCAGATCCGGACCGGCAAGGTCTCGTCGATTACCGACTTCGGCGTCTTCGTCGATCTCGGCGGCGCCGACGGCCTCGCCCACATGACCGAACTCACCTGGGAGCGCGGCAAGAAGGCGAAAGACCTGTACAACGTCGGTGACGAAGTGCAGGCCTACATCCTCAAGATTGACCGCGACACCAAGAAGATCTCGCTGTCGCTCAAGCGCGCCCAGCCGGAGAAGTGGGACACCACTGTGAACCGCTTCGTCATCGGCCAGATCCTGATCGGCCGCGTGACCAAGCTGATGGCGTTCGGCGCGTTCGTCCGGCTCGATGGGCCGGTCGAAGGCCTCATCCACATCAGCGAGCTTTCGAACCGCCGCATCCAGCATCCCAAGGACGTGGTGAAGGAAGGCGACGTGGTACCGGTGAAGCTGGTCCGCATCGAGAAGGACCGCCATCGCCTCGGGCTCAGCCTCCGCCAGGCGCGCAACGACGCCGAAGCGATGGGCTTCCAGTTCGATGCAAACGGCGCAGTCATCGACTACCCGGATGATGTCCGCGAGCAGTTCCAGCTGCCCGCCCGCGACGCTTCGATCCCGCCCCGGCGGCAGGCGAAGACGGCGCAGGAGGCCATCGAGCAGGCCGTATCGCGGGACCCGGAGCCGATTTCGGCGTTCGCTCACGCATTCGCCCAGGCGCTCGAGAACGCCGAGGCTGGTAACGCTGTAGCGGCGACGGTCGCGGAAGCGACCGACGCCGGCGCCGCAGAAGCCGCAGCCGATGCGGGGGCAGCCGCGGCTGAATCTCAGGAATCCACCGAAGCGACGGCCGAAGCGCCGGTCGCCGACACTGGAGCGGCAAGCTCCGAAGAAGCGGCAGCAAGCTCTGAACAGGAGGAAGCTGCTGACGGTGCGTAGTCGTTCCCTGGACGCTCCCAGCGGGGTTGGAGAAGCACATGGCCGATAGGTTTGACAAGTTCACTGAGCGGGCACGGCGAGTACTGACGCTCGCCCAGGAAGAAGCGCATCGCTTCAACCACAACTACATCGGCACTGAGCACATCCTGCTGGGCCTCGTCCGCGAGGGCGACGGCGTTGCCGCCAAGGTGCTCGCCAACCTCGGCGTCGAACTCAACAAGGTTCGCTCAGCGGTCGAGTTCATCATCGGCCGTGGCGACCGCACCGTGCTCGGCGAAATCGGCCTCACCCCGCGCGCGAAGAAGGTCATCGAACTGGCCGTCGACGAGGCGCGCCGGTTGAACCACAGCTACATCGGCACGGAGCACCTGCTACTGGGCCTCGTCCGCGAGGGCGAAGGCATCGCCGCGGGCGTGCTCGAGAGCCTTGGTGTGAACCTCGAACGGGTCCGCGCCGAGACGACGCGCATCCTCAGCCAGTCCACGCCGCAGCCGGCGGGGACGGCAGCCGGGGCAGGCGCGCGCCAGGCCACCCGCACCCCCACCGTCGACCAGCTCGGGATTGACCTCACGCAGGCTGCCCGCAACGGCCAGCTTGACCCGGTCATCGGCCGCTCGAATGAACTCGAGCGCGTCGTCCAGATCCT
>JBDHWA010000132.1:0-6451 GCA_039809945.1 Dehalococcoidia bacterium
CTGCCGGGCCCGTCATTTCGCAGGCCACCGTGCCCACCGATGACCCGGCACGGACCGTCGAGCAACTCGGCCAACAGACGGGCTTCGCGGTGCTCGCTCCTTCGCCCGGGCCGGGCTGGAAGCTCACCGGCGCCGAAGCCACCAGCGGCCAGGGCGCCCTCGCACGCTCCCAGCTGAACTACCAGTCCGTCGATGCCGGAGGGGCGGTGTCATCGCTCCAGGTTGTCCAGTTCGGCATCCCGCTCACGCACCCTGCGAACGACACGGGTACGACGCTCGAACCACCGGCGCCCGGGTACGACCTCACCGTCAGCACCAGCCCGAACCAGGCGGTCTATACGCTGCGCTCGGCGACGCGGACGTTCATCGTCACCATCGAAGGCCCCGCTGCGGCTGACGAAGCGTTCGCCCGAAGCGCGATGAAAAGCCTCGAGTGATTTTAGATTTCGGATTTGGGATTTTGGATTTCGGGTCTGGCGTTGACCTGAATCGACAACCCCACCCCGGCCCACCACAATCTTCCTCGTGGCCGAATCCCAGGTCCCCGCGCCCATCCCGCCGATGCTTGCGAAGCTCACGCCGGAAATCCCGGATGGCCCCGGCTGGCTGTACGAACCGAAGTGGGATGGCTTTCGCTGCATCGTCTCCTTCGACGGCGTGAACGATCCCTACCTCCAGTCGCGGGACCTGAAGCCGCTCGGGCGCTACTTCCCGGAGGTGGTGGCGGGCCTGCGCGAGGGCCTGCCCGGCCCGGCCGTGCTCGACGGTGAACTGGTGATCATGGGCGCGAACGGCCTGGAGTTCGAAACGCTGCAGATGCGGCTCCACCCGGCGGAGTCGCGCGTGCGTATGCTCTCGCAGCAAACGCCGGCCGCGTTCGTGGCCTTCGACATGCTTGGAGACGGCAGCGAGAACCTGCTGAAGACCTCGTTCGGCGAACGGCGCGCCCGCCTCGAACGCTTCTTCGAACGCGCGAAGCCGCCCGCCTACCTGACACCCTGCACCGATGACGCGGAGACGGCGCGCGACTGGTTCGACCGCTTCGAAGGGGCCGGCTTCGACGGCGTCATCGCCAAGCCGGTGAGCGGCGCTTACCAGCCGGGCAAGCGGGCGATGGCGAAGATCAAGCACCTGCGCACGGCCGACTGCGTGGTTGGCGGGTACCGCTGGAATAAAGGCGAAGAGGGCCGCTCGGTCGGGTCGCTGCTCCTTGGGCTGTACTCAGCGGATGGCGTCTTCCAGTTCGTCGGCCACACGAGCAGCTTCAGCGCGCAAGAGAAGCGCGACCTCGTTGCCTTCCTTGCGCCGTACGTCACCGAGCAGGAGGGCGAGGGGTTCGGGCAGGGGCGCGCTCCCGGCGCGGTGAGCCGCTGGTCGGCCGGGAAAGACCAGGGCTACGTGAAGCTCCGGCCGGAACTGGTCTGCGAGGTCAGCTTCGACTACCTGCAGGGGCCGCGCTTCCGCCACGCCTCGACGTTCAAGCGGTGGCGCACCGACAAGCCGCCCGAGGCGTGCACCTTCGACCAGTTCGAAGCGGCCGCGCCCTACGAACTCGTGCAGGTGTTCACGGCAGGGAAGTAGCCCCTACCAGGTGTCGACCATCGGCCGCTTTTTGCCCGTGCGCGGCGGCGGTGGCGGCGTCGACCGCAGCGCGCGCGAAATCCAGAAGCGGCTCTCCAGCGGGTCGATCACTTCGTCGATTTCGAAGTGGCTGGCCATGTTGACCGCCTTCCCGTGGCGGTACATGCGGTCAACCATCTCGTCGAAGGTGCGCTTGCGCTCGGCGGGGTCTTCGATGGCGGCGAGTTCGTTGCGGTAGCCGAGCTTCACCGCGCCTTCGAGTCCCATGCCGCCGAATTCGCCGGTGGGCCAGCTGATGCAGAACATCGGCGCTTTGAAGCTGCCGCCGGCCATCGCCTGCGCACCGAGGCCGTACCCCTTGCGCAGCACGATGGTCATCATCGGCACGGTCACGCTCGCGCCAGTAACGAACATGCGCGAGGCGCGGCGCACCATCGCCTGCTTCTCGATCTCCGGGCCAACCATGATGCCCGGCGTGTCGCAGAGGAAGAGGATAGGGATGTCGAAGGCGTCGCAGAGCTGCATGAAGCGCGAAGCCTTATCGGCCCCGGGCGGGTCGATGGCCCCGGCGAGGTGGGCCGGGTTGTTCGCGATGATGCCGACCGGGCGGCCTTCGATGCGCGCGAACGCGGTCACCATGCCGTGGGCGTACCCCCGCCGCAGTTCGAGCACGGAACCAGTGTCGGCCATCGTCTCGATGACCTTGCGAACGTCGTACATGCGCAGGCGGTTTTCGGGGATAACGTGGCGAAGGAGGCGCTGGTCGGCGCACTCCCAGTTTTCCAGCGAACCCTGGAAGTAGGAGAGGTACTGCTTCGCGACGGTGACCGCCTCGGCCTCGTCTTCGACAGCGATATCGACGACGCCGTTGGCGACCTGGATGTCGAGCGGGCCTACCTCTTCCGGCCGGAAGACGCCGAGTCCGCCACCTTCGATCATCGCCGGGCCGCCCATGCCGATATTCGAACCCTTCGTGGCGATGACGACATCGCAGCAGCCGAGGATGGCCGCGTTGCCCGCGAAACAGCGGCCGGAGGTGATGCCGACCAACGGCACAAGCCCGCTGAGCCCGCCCCAGAGCGCGAAGGCCATGCAGTCGAGGCCGGCCACAGCGCTGCCGTCGGTGTCACCGGGGCGGCCGCCGCCGCCTTCGGCGAAGAAGACGACGGGGAGCCGCCACTGCTCGGCGAGGGCGAAGAGGCGGTCCTTCTTGCGGTGGTTCTGGCCGCCCTGGGTGCCCGCAAGCACCGTGTAGTCGTAGGACATGAGGACGGTGCGGGCCTTCTCCTCGGGGAAAAGCGCGCCGTTCACGCTGCCGATGCCGCTGATCATGCCATCGGCGGGTGTGTTCTCGATGAGGTCCTGGAGTTCGCGGCGGCGGCGCTGGGGCGCGATGACCACCGGGCCGTATTCGATGAATGTGCCGGGATCGCAGAGGTCAGCGATGTTCTCCCGGGCGGTTCGCTGGCCGGTCTTGCGGCGGCGCGCGACGGCGGCGGGCCGGTTCTCATCGAGGCCGTAGGCGTGCCGCTGGATGACTTCCGCAAGGTCCGGCCGGATGTACTCGAGGTCCACGGCGGCAGCGGCAGCCACCGCGGTCCCCTCGACCTCGGCGAGTTCGATGACGGCGAGGGGCGCGCCTTCGAAGACGGCCAGGCCGGGCTGAACCGCCACACGCAGGACCGTGCCGCCCTTCTCCGCGGTGATGACGTGCTCCATCTTCATCGCTTCGAGGACGGCCACCTGCTGGCCGGGCAGCACGAGGTCCCCCTCGGCCACATCGATACTGACGACGGTGCCCTGCACGGGCGCGCGGACCGTCAGCGTGCCGGCGGCATCCGGGGTTTCAGCGACGGGAGCGGCCACCGGCGCGGCGCTTTCGGAGCGCCCCAGCGCGAGCACGGCCAGCGGGTCGTTGGTATCGATGACGGCGCCGGCGCGGGTGGCGGTTTGTTCCGGGCGAACCACTGGCTGCGCCTGTTCGGCAGCGGCAGCCAGTTCGGCCGCGTGGTCGTCGATGAAGCGGGTGTAGACCTGGTTGGTGGCCACACGCGGATGGCGCAGCAGTCCGCGCAGGTAGCCGATGTTCGACTGGACGCCTTCGAGCCGGAACTCTGCGAGCGCCCGGGAAGCGCGGCCCACGAGCTGGCCGAACTCCTGCGACGGCGAGGAGACGATGACCTTGGCCACCAGCGAGTCAAAGTTCGGGCTCGTCGTATACCCGGCGTACCCGAAGGTATCGACGCGGACGCCCGGCCCGGAGGGCGGTTCGAACACGGCGATGGTCCCACCCTGTGGCCGGGCGAGTCCGTCTGCGCCCATGGTTTCAAGGTTGACGCGCAGCTGGATCGCCGAGCCGCGCGGCGCGGGCGGTTCCGAAAGCCCGAGGCTGGCGAGGGTCGCTCCTTCGGCCAGCGAAAGCTGCAGGTCGACGAGGTCGATGCCCGTGACTTCCTCGGTGACGGTGTGCTCCACCTGGAGGCGCGGGTTGGCCTCGATGAAGGCGAACCGGCCGCCCTGGTCGGCGTCGACGAGGAACTCGAACGTCCCGATATTGGTGAAGTGCGCTTCGGCCGCCATCCGCTCGGCGGTTTCGAGCAGGCGGCGGCGCAGCTCCGGGTCGAGTCCCGGCGCGGGAGCGATCTCCACGAGCTTCTGGTTACGCCGCTGGAGGGAGCATTCGCGCTCCCAGAGGTGGATGGCGCGCTGGCCGTCGCCCGCAACCTGCACCTCGATGTGGCGGGCATGGCGGATCAGTTCCTCGACATAGACATCGCCGCGGCCGAACGCCGAGGTAGCTTCAGACTGGCACCGCTTGTAGAGCGACTCGAGGTCCTCGGGCCGTTCGACGAGCCGCATGCCGCGGCCACCACCACCGGCGACGGCCTTCAGCATGACGGCGCCGCCTTCGCCAAGCGAGGCGAGGAAGGCCGCGGCGTCTTCCAGGCTCGTTGGCCCCGGGGCGCCAGAGAGCACCGGCGCCCCGACTCGCTCGGCGAACGCGCGCGCCGCCGCCTTGTCGCCGAACAGATCGAGCACCTCGGGCGAAGGGCCGACAAAGCGGATGCCGGCTTCGGCGCAGCGCCGGGCGAAGGCCGCGTTTTCGGAGAGGAAGCCATAGCCGGGATGAATGGCGTCGCAACCGGTCTGGGCCGCGAGCCCAATGACGCGCTCGATGTCGAGGTAGGCGCGGGCGCCCGTGCCGCTCAGGGCGTGGGCTTCATCGGCCCGGCGAACGTGGAGCGATGCAGCATCGTCTTCCGAATAGACTGCGACGGTCTCGATTCCGCGGGCGGCTGCGGAACGCATGATGCGAATGGCGATTTCGCCACGATTGGCGATGAGGAGGCGGCGGATAGGCATGAGTGGAGCCTCGATGTGGACGTGGGCGCTCCCTCCGGAGCAGTGGGACGATCCTAACGGCAGTGGTGGCCATCCGCTTCTTCACCTCCCCTGTCGTGGCGGCGATTCGCAAGTGGCCCGTGATCGGGTACCATTCGGGCGTTACGGGGCACGCGGCCTTCGCTTCGGCCCAGATTAAACTCACGAGGATAGTCAGTTGGAACTTCAGAATGCCGTCATCGTTGATGGCGCCCGCTCCGCGTTCGGCCGTGGCGGCCGCGGTAAGCTCGTGGCCACCCGCCTCGACGAAGTAGGCGCACAGGTCGTTCGCGCCCTGCTCGAGCGCAACCCGAAGGTCGACCCGGCCAGCATCGAAGACATCGCCATGGGCAACGTCGGCGGCGCAGGCGAACTCGCCGGCATCGGCGCGGACACCATCGCCCGTCTCGCTGGCCTCCCGGCGGAAATTTCGGCCGTCGACAGCAACCGCCAGTGCGGTTCGAGCATGGAGACCCTCCATCGCGTCGCCCAGTCGATCATGGTCGGCGCGACTGAGGTCGGCATGGCCATCGGCGCTGAGCGCATGGGCCGCCAGCTCGGCGGCGGCGCCCGCGGCGCAACCACCCGCATCACCGAGTTCAACCAGAAGCGCCTCCAGCAGACGCCCGTCCAGCGCAACATGGCGTCGAACCACTTCGAGGACTTCTCCGTGCCGTTCCAGGACGAGATCCTCGATTACTCGCCGGTCCTTTCGATGACCCAGACCGCCCAGAACGCGGCCGAAGTCTATGGCCTGACCCGCGAGGAGATGGACCAGTTCGCCGTTGACAGCCATCGCAAGGCCGTCGCCGCCTACGAAAAGGGCATCTACAAGGACGAGATCATCCCGCTCGAAGTCGAAGAGCCCGTCTTCGACGCTGAAGGCAACTGGGTGGAAGCCGAGCACGGCAAGAAGATCATCTTCGACCGCGACGAGTGCATCCGCCCGGGCACGAACATGGAAACGCTCGGTTCGCTCCCGGCCGTGAAGGGCATCGTCAGCCCGACCGGCAAGGAACTGATGATCACCGCCGGCAACAGCTGCCCAACGAACGACGGGTTCACCGCCGCGCTCATCATGAGCGAGAAGCGCGCCCGCGAACTCGGCCTCCAGCCGCTGGCCCGCATCGTGGGCTTCGGCATTGCGGGCGTGAAGCCGCAGGTGATGGGCCTTGGCCCGATTCCTTCCACCAAGAAGGCGCTCCGCCATGCCGGCATCACCGCCGACAAGATCGACCGCGTCGAGTTCAACGAAGCCTTCGCCGCCCAGGTCATCCCGAGCTGCAAGGAACTCGGCATCCCGCTGGACCGTGTGAACGTGAACGGCGGCTCGATCGCCATCGGCCACCCGCTCGGCGCGACCGGCGCCCGTCTCGTCCTCACCGTCGCCCATGAGCTTCGCCGCAGCGGCGGCAAGTACGGCCTCGCCACGCAGTGCATCGGCGCGGGCATGGGCATCAGCACCATCATCGAAGCGATGTAATTCCGC
>JBDHWA010000133.1:0-6406 GCA_039809945.1 Dehalococcoidia bacterium
CCCTCTTACTCGAACACGCCCGCCACGCCGGGGCGGAGTTCCGGCCCGGCACAGCCGTTCGCGCCCTCGACCTCAACGGCGGGGTGACCATCCAGGCTGACGGCTTCGAAGCCCGCGCCCAATTCATCGTCTGCGCCGACGGGGCGCATTCCCCGGTGGGGAAGATGGCCGGCCTCGGCGACGGCATCGCTGAATGCGCGGCATGGGAGGTGGAGGTTCGCGCCCCGGCGCTCAAGCAGAAAGCCTACCGCGGCACGGCGCTCATCGAACTCGGCGGGCGGCCATGGGGCTATGCCTGGCTCTTCCCGAAGGCGGACGTGCTCTCCATCGGCATCGTCCTCCCCCGCGAACAGGCCGGGACGATGAAGGACCGCGTGAACGCCTACATCCGCTCCCTCGGCCTCGAAAACGCAGACGTGGACATCGCCCGCGGCCACAAGGTCCGCTTCCGCCGCGGCGCCGAGCCCATCGCGAACGAACATGCGCTCCTCGCTGGCGATAGCGCGGGTCTCGCCGACGAATTCACGCAAGAAGGCATCTCGTACGCGGTCGAATCCGGCCGGTTGGCGGCACGCAACGTCCTTCGTGGCCTGGGCGGCGGCACGATCACCGGCTACCAGCGGGACATCGACCGCGAGGTCATGCCCGAGCTTCGTGCCGCCCGGCTTATCGCCTTCATGTTCTACGGCATGCTCCACCGCGCCCCGCGGCCGTGGATGTTCGCGAGCGGCCACATCGGCTACCTCTGGGACGCGTTCTTTGCGGTGCAGCGCGGCGAATCCACCTACGCCCGGGAGGCCGCCCGCGTACCCGTCCTTCCCGGCATCGCCCGCAGGCTGATGGAACGCAATGGCGGCTAGGAAGCGCTCCGCCGCCGAGCCAGTGCCGCCGTACTCCCCGGCTGAGGTCATGGAACTCCTCGCGCCGGTCTACGGGCGGCCTGTGGCCCGGCCGAGCCGCGACCCCCTCGCCGAACTCGTGCTGACTGTGCTCTCCCAGAACACGGCGGATACGAACAGCGGTCGCGCTTTCATCCAGCTCATGCGCCGGTACCCATCGTGGCAGGCCATCGCCGAAGCTCCGCTGGAGCAGGTCATCGAGACCATCCAGAACGGCGGCCTCGCTCGCCAGAAGGCGCCGCGCATCCAGGCCATCCTCCGCGCAGTCGCCGAGCGGTCGCCTGACTACGACCTCAGCTTCCTCGAACAACTCTCGCTCGAAGACGCACGCGCATGGCTTCGCGCACTCCCGGGCGTCGGGCCAAAGACGGCCGCGTGCGTGCTCCTCTTCGCCCTCGGACTCCCCGCGCTGCCGGTGGACACCCACGTCGAACGCGTCGCCAAGCGGCTCGCCCTCATTCCAGCCAGCGCGACAGCCGAGCAGGCGCACACCCTCCTCGAAGCGCTCGTCCCACCCGAGAGCTACTACCCGTTCCACATGCTGCTGATCAAGCACGGCCGGCGAACCTGCGCCGCCCGCCGGCCTGCCTGCGAACGCTGCCCGCTGCTCGCCTGCCCGTCTCGCATTGCCCCATTCGCCGGGGCCTGAGATTCGCTACTCCAGCCAGCCCGTTCAATACTGGACTCAATGTCCGAAAACCTGTTCACGATGCTCTCGGCCTACCGCCAGGGTTCGGCTGCTACCCCGTTCGAGAATTACTGCACGAGTGCCCTCGCCTACTTCCTCAAGCGCGGCCACCGCATGTTGCGAGCGCTCTTCGCCCATGCCGCCGGCGCCGGCGCCGAAGAACTGGCGATCGTCGAGGTCCAGCCACGGCTGGCCGAAGCAGGCGTCGCCGACCTTCTGTTGACGTACGAAGGCGGCAAGCGCGTCGTTGTCGAGGTGCAGGTCGAGGCCGGCGCGGACGAGAGCCTGCTCCCCGGGCTCGAAGCGGTCGCCCGGCAGTGGTCCGAGGCGCCGTCGTTCGTGATGCTCGGACTCCGCCAGGACGAAACCCCCGCGCCATGGGTGCCAATTTCCTGGAGTGACGTCCTCGAAGCCCTCGACGGCGACCCGGACCCGGTCGCCCACGAGTTCAGCGAATTCGTCCTCCGCGACATCCTCGGGTTGGGCGAAGTGCCGCTCGAAGAAGCGCTGGCCACGAACCGGCTCTATGCGCTCGGCGGCGGCGCGATCCGGAGGTTCGTTGGCGATTCTGCGCATTATGTGAATAGCGCGTCGCGTCCGCTCAACGGGCAGTACCGCTACCTCGGCACCACGTTTGCACTGAACGGATCGGACATGGCCTTCTGGATCGGCGTGGTGAACGAGACGGTGCCCCTCGGCGAGCATTATCACCTCATGCTCGCATCGAAGGAGAAGCCGCTCCTTTTCGAAACCGACCAGCCACGCGCCACGGGAGACTGGAAGTGGCCGTACTGGACCGGCATGGGCCGCGTGGTGCGGCCGATCACGCCGTCGATGTACGAAGGCCTGCTCGAACGGACCAAGCGAAGGTAATCGTTCGAGCCACCGCCACAGTGCACCTCCGGAAATATCGAAACGCGGCGCTTGACATCTTCTTAGCGTAAAGCTAACGATACGCATGAGATGTTCTCAGGGCGGGGTGAAATTCCCCACCGGCGGTGAAAGCCCGCGACTCCGGCTGGTAACAGCTGGACTGATCCGGTGAAACTCCGGGGCCGACGGTTACAGTCCGGATGGGAGAGAACAGTCGCGGCGTACCCGTTGCCAGCGCGCAACCGGACGCCCGCTCCGCGCTTGCCTGCGCGGCACTCCCGTCGTCCCCTGGCTCATCGAAATCTCCGCCAGGGGTTCTGCCGCATGTTCACCGGCATCATCGAGGAAGTCGGCACCGTCGTGGAGGCGGCCGAGGGCACGCTCCGCATTCGCGCACCGCACATCCTGACCGACAGCCAGCTCGGTGACTCGATCGCCATCAACGGGGTCGACCTCACCGTTGCCGAGATGGATTCCGAGACGTTCTTCGCGAATCTCATGCCCGAGACCTACCGACGGTCGAACCTCGGCGAACTCCGGGCCGGCGACCTCGTGAACCTCGAACGGAGCTGCCGCCCCACGGATCGGCTGAGCGGCCACATCGTCCGCGGCGTGGTCGAAGGCACGGGAACGCTCCATTCCCTGACCCCTGAAGGCGAAGCGATCATCGCGAAGTTCACCACCCCGCCGGAACTGCTGCGCTACATGGTGGTCAAAGGCCCCGTCTGCATCGATGGCATCAGCCTGACGATCGTCGCCAAAGACGCCGACAGCTTTTCCGTCTCGCTCGTCCAGTACACCCAGGACCACACCAACCTGGTGAACCGCCAACCCGGTGACCGGATCAACCTCGAGACCGACATCATCGCCCGCTACATCGAGAACTTCGTGAAGGACACTCAGGAGGCCCGGCGATGACCGAACGCGACCCCGTCATGGCAACCGTCCCCGAGGCCATCGAGGAGTTCCGCCGCGGCCACTTCGTCATCATCACCGACGATGAGGACCGCGAGAACGAAGGCGACCTCTGCATCCCGGCCCAGTTCGTCACGCCCGAGTCCATCAACTTCATGGCGAAGTATGGGCGCGGCCTCATCTGCTGCCCGATCACCGAAGACCGCGCGGAACATCTGAAGCTCCCGCTCATGATCGACCCGGCAGCGAACAACTCCGGTTTCGGCACGCCGTTCACGGTGTCGGTCGAGGCGCGGACCGGCGTCACGACCGGCATCAGCGCCGCCGACCGCGCGCGCACCGTCCAGGTCATCATCGACCCCGAGACGCGCCCGGAGGACCTCGCCCGGCCGGGCCACATGTTCCCCCTGCGTGCACGGAGAGACGGCGTCCTCGTGCGGGCCGGTCAGACTGAAGCCAGCGTCGACCTTGCGAAGCTCGCCGGCCTCTATCCCGCCGCGGTCATCTGCGAAGTCATGAAAATGGACGGCGAGATGGCGCGCATGCCGGACCTCAAGCGGTTCGCCCGCCGCCATGGCCTCCGCATCGTCACCGTGAACGACCTCATCAAGTACCGCCTTCGCCACGAACAGATGGTGAAGCGCGTGGCCGAGACCCGTCTGCCGACACCCGTCGGCGACATGATGATCCTCGCCTACAAGGCGGAGAACTTCCCCGACGAGCACGTCGCCATCGTCAAGGGCGAAATCGACCCCGAGAAACCGACCCTCGTCCGCGTGCATGACCAGTGCGTGACCGGCGACGTCTTCGGCTCGATGCGCTGCGATTGCGGCGAACAGAAGGACCGCGCTCTCAAGATGATCGCCGACGAAGGCGGCGTCTTCCTCTACATGCGCCAGGAAGGCCGCGGCATCGGCCTCCACAACAAGCTGCGCGCCTACGAACTGCAAGACCAGGGCTACGACACCGTCGATGCGAACGTCGCCCTCGGCTTCCCGCCGGATCAGCGTGAGTACGGCATTGGCATGCAGATCCTGCGCGACATCGGCGTGCGTAAGATGCGGCTCATCACCAACAACCCGGCCAAGCGCGCCGGCCTCGAAGCGTACGGCCTCGAAGTGGTCGAGCGCGTGCCGATCCTGACCGAGCCGAACCCCCACAACGTCCGCTACCTCGACACGAAGCGGCAGCGCATGGGCCACCTGCTCGACGGCCTGGAGTCCTCCAGCACCACAGGGACAAACTGATGCCAGTGCTCGAAGGATCGCTCGACGCCGAGGGTTTGCGCGTCTGCATCGTCGTCGCCCGTTGGAACGAGTTCGTCACGCGAAAGCTGCTCGAAGGCGCGGAGTCGTGCCTCGGTGAGCGCGGGGCGCGCAAGGACGACGTGACGGTGGCCTGGGTGCCGGGCGCATTCGAAATCCCCACGGCGGCAAACTGGGCGGCTCGCAGCGGCCGGTTCGATGCGGTCATCTGCCTTGGGGCGGTCATCCGAGGCGACACGGCGCACTTCGAGTACGTCGCTGGCGGCACGACCGACGGCATCGGCGCCACCGCCCGCGAGACAGGTGTACCGGTCATCTTCGGCGTCCTTACGGTCGATTCGGTGGAGCAAGCGCTCTCCCGCGCGGGCGGCAAGGACGGCCACAAGGGCGAAGAGGCCGCGCAGGCGGCCATCGAAATGGCGAACCTTCGCCGGCTGTTTTAGTCGCCGTTCAGTACGGGCAGAGTTTGGCAATCCAGCGGCTGCCCGGCGGGTTGGCGTACCCATAGTTGAACAACTGGGCCACGTAGCCGCCGGGGTCGGTCCCGCTGCCCTGCGGCGTCCGCAGGTAGAGGTTCGCCTCGGCGCAGCCGCCGACGACGCCCCCGCGCGCCTGGAAGCCGTTGCGGAATGACTCGGCCAGGTACACGAACAGCGGCTCCTTGCTCTCGCGGATCACGCGGTCGAGGGCTGCCGTGGGATCGCGACCGAGCGCAGCATCGATGACCGCGAGGCGGAACAGGGCATAGCCAACCAGCGACGGCCGGCGGTCCGCGTCACCGGGCTTGAGCTTCCAGTCCTTGAGGTCCGTGCTCGCGATGACCTTTTCATAGGCGGCACGCGAGTTGCCGGGGTCCGCGGCGAACGCGTCATCCGCGTCCTCAACGGCGTGGTAGAGGTACTCCGGCGGGTCCTTCACGACGGTATCGACGCGGAATCGCCCGCCGGAAAGCGTGTAGGTCGTCTTCGAAGCCCGCGTTGGGCCGGATTCCGGCGGCGCCGTTGGGGGAAGCTTTCCGCCATGCATCGTCAGTTCGCTGGACGCGCCGGCGCCTTCCCATGCCGCCGCATCCACGTTGGCAATGGAGTCGCCCGGGCCGACGTCGCGCCAGGCGGTCCCATCCCACGAGAGCACCACGGCACGCGAGTTACAGCCCGTCGCCCCGCACACGTTCTGCAGGTACGCGATGTCCGCGAGCCCGTCGCCGGTGCGGTCTTCGAAGCTGAAGAACCCTGAGCCAAGCGGCCCCGCGTCAGCGGTGAGGTCCTCGGAAAACGGCGTGAGCTTCTGCTGGCTGGCAGACCACGCGAAGACCATGGCGGGCGCCGGTGATACCGCGGCGCGAGACTTGACCGGCAGCAGGATCGCGACGTCCGAAGCGCCGCTTCCGCTGGCAGCGCCCGTCGCGCACTTCCCCCCAGCGTTCGCGATAGCTGCCGGGCATGCCCCCGAAGCCGAGACCTCGATCGCCTTCTTCACCCACGCTGTGGCGCTGGCCGCGGTCTCGGGCAACTGGGCCAACGGGTCGGGCGTCGCCGTGGCCGTTGGGGGCGCCGTCGTTGCGGTCGGCGTCACCGTCTCGGGCGCCGCTGTCGGTGCCGGCGGGTCGCTGCCGCCTCGGCAAGCCGCGGCGGCAACCAGGCACGCAGCAGCCAGGACGACGAGCCGCCTGCTCACGGCTTTTTGCTGAGGTAGTCTTCCGCGGCCCATCCCTCACCCAGGTCCGTCTTCACCTTCCACCACGTCAACTCGCCGGCCGTTTCGGG
>JBDHWA010000134.1:0-6247 GCA_039809945.1 Dehalococcoidia bacterium
TGCTCATCGCCGTCGCACCCGCGGGTCCAGCATCCCGTAGGCGATGTCCGCTACGAGGTTCACGCCAACGAAGATGAGGACGAGGATGAGCAGCGTGCTCTGCACGATCAGGTAGTCCCGGTTGAGGATGGCATCGACCACGAGCCGTCCCAGCCCGGGGCGGGTGAAGACACGTTCGATGACCACGGTCCCGGCGAGCACGTGGCCCACCTGCAGCGCCATGATCGTGACCACCGGGATGAGCGAGTTGCGCAGCGCGTGGCGAATGACGACCACGTGGCTGGCAAGGCCCTTCGCGCGTGCCGTGCGGATGTAGTCCTGCCCCATGGCGGCCTGCACCGTCGTGCGCGTGTAGCGCGCCAGCACCGCGCCGAGACCCGTACCCAGCGCGAACGCCGGGAGTACGAGGTAACGAATCGACCCGACCGGGTCATCGAAGAACGAGATGCGCCCGCTCACCGGGAGCCAGCCCAGCTTCACCGAGAACAGCCAGAGCAGCAGCACGCCGAGCATGAAGTTCGGCACCCCGAGCGTCCCGACGGTGTACGACGACAGCAGCCAGTCCCACCCGGACCGGGGCTTCACCCCCGCGATGACGCCGAGCGGCAGGCCGATAAGGATGGCGATGACGTACGAGGCGACGGCCAGTTCCAGCGTTGGCGGCAGCGACAGGCTAAGGAGCCGGCGGACCGGCACCCCGGTTCGAACGGAGACGCCAAGGTCACCCTGCGCGAGGTCGCCAATCCAGCGGCCGTACTGCACGGGCAGCGGGTCGTTCAGGCCCAGCTGTTCGCGGATGGCCGCAACCTGCGCAGGCGAAGCGTCCTCGCCGGCGATGTTGTCCGCCGGGTCGCCGGGGACGAGCCGGAGCACCAGAAAGACCGCGATGCTTGCGAGGAAGAGCACCGGGATGGCCTGGAGCAACCGGCCCGCGAGGTAGCCGATCACTGAACCGCTCTATGCGAGGCGGATGAGCATGGCCGTCGCACTGCCCGTCACGCCAGCCAGACGCTTGAGAAGACGGGCGCGTTGGCCGGCGAGGTCAGGTACTGCCCGTACCCACGCACCTTCTTCGAAAGCAGCTGCGGCGTCTCGTTCGGCGCCAGCGGGATCAGGAACGGGTCGTTCTGCCAGAGGTCGTTGAACCGCTTGTACTGTTCCTTCGCGGCCGCGCTGAGCGGATCGAGGGTCTCCAGCTTCGCCCGGAGATCCTGGTAGTCGGCCGATTCGTAGTAGCTCGCGTTCGGGATCTGGTACGGGATCGTCTGCTGGAAGTTCGTCAGCGGCGTCATGTTCGCGAACGAGTGCGTCGTCGCCCAGAAGCCCTTGAACCCCCGGTCGCGAAGGATCTTGAGGAACGCCGTTGGCTCGGACGGGACGAGCTTCACCTCGATACCGACGTCCTTCAGGTTCTGTTGGATGAGCGAGGCCAGGTTCACGTACGACTGCGTGGTCCGGTGGTCGAACGGGATCGGCGCGGACTGCTTGAAGCCCGCTTCGGCGAGCAGCTTCTTCGCGGCCGTTGGGTCGTAGTGCGCGCCCTCGAGCGCCGGGTCGAAGGCGGGTGAGCTGGACGGCCAAGGCTGCGCGGTGACCTTGCCGAAGCCCTCCTGCAACTCGTTGACGATGCGCTCGCGGTCCATCGCCAGGAAGACCGCCTTGCGCACGCGCGGGTCCTTCAGGTCCGGGTTCGTGACGTTCACGCCCATGTACGTCAGGCCTGTCTTCGGGGTCACCGAGACGAGGTCCTTGTACTTCTTCGCCAGCGATGCCAGCGGGCCGGGCACGTGGTCCAGTTCGCCCGCTTCGTAGGCGAGGCCCATCGCGTCCTGGTCGCCGAAGAACTTCACCGTCACGCCGTCCAGGTACGGGCCGCCCCACTTCGCGGTGCCGTGCCAGTTCGGGTTCTTCTCGAACGTCAGGATCTGGCCTGGCGTCCAGTTCTTGAAGATGAATGGCCCTGTCCCCGGGACGGCCTTGCCGGCCTTGATCTGGTCGTATGAGGCGGCGTGGATGATGTAGAGCTGGGTGAAGTAGTCGGCCATGTTCGGGCGCGGCTTATCGAAGGTGAACTGCGCCTCGGTCTTGCTCAGGATCTTGATGTCCGTGATGGCCTTCGCGAACGCCGTGGTCTGGAACGTGCCGGTCACGCCGAAGGCCTTCGGGTCCTGGACCAGCTTCACGCCGAACGCCATGTCATCCGCCGTCACCGGCGCGCCATTGTGGAATGTCAGCCCCGGCTTTAGGGCGATAGTCACCGCTGACCGGTCGGCGTTGAACTCGAACTTCTCCGCCAGCACCAGTTCTGGATCGAGGCTGTCGTTGTACCGGATTGGGGTTTCGATCGGCAGCCAGTGGAGATAGGGGTTCTCCGCCAGTGTGACGAAGGGGTAGCCGGTGGCCATATTCAGGTCCGCGGTCTGTGCGCCCCGGAGGGTGCCGCCGGACTTGGGCGCCTCGGTTGGCGACGCGCTTGCTCCGGGAGTCGTCTGGCCGCCGCCGTTGGACTTGTTGTCGTCGTCGTCATCGCCGCAGCCGATGAGCCCGGCGGCGGCTGCGCCGATGCCCGCGACCGAAGCGCCGCGCAGGAAGGTGCGCCGGCTCGGTGTTGCGTTTTGCCAGGGGGTGTTTCGTCCGGGTTCCATTGGGTGTTCCTCCAAGCGGCCGTGGCCGGTTCGTTAGTTGTCTTGTGCCAGGGGCCCAATCGCTCCGCTGCTGGCCAGTGCTTCGATTTCGCCGGCGCTCAGTCCCGCCTCCTCGAGGACCTCGCGCGTGTGTTCGCCCGGCCGGGGGCCCGGCCGGCGCACCCTTCCCGGGGTTTCCGAAAGCCGAGGAAGCGCATCGACCATCGCGATCTCGCGGTCTCCCCAGGGAATGGTGATGATGCTCCCGCGGCCCCGGATCATCGGGTGCTCGACGATCTGCCGCGTGTTGAGGATGGGTGCGCACGGCACGCCCGCAGCTACCAGCGCCTCTTCGACTTCAGCCACCGTGTGCTCGCCGACCCATGCGCTGATGAGCGGATAGATTTCGGGGCCGTGTTTCACTCGTTCCGGCATCCGGTATTCCGGCGCGTCGGCCAGGTCGGGCCTCCCGATGACCCGGGCCAGCCGCGCCCACTGGCGGTCGTTGTTCGCGTTGATGGCGACGGCCACGCCGTCTTTTGTCTGGAAGTTCGCGGCCGGGACAACGCCCGGGTTCGAGTTCCCGGAACGTTCGCGGACAATGCCGCTCAGGCTGAACTCCGTGATGGCCGCCTCGCAGCTTCGCAGCATCGGTTCGAACAGCGCGAGGTCGGAGACCTGGCCCGTGCCGCCGCGAGCATCCCGCCAGTAGGCCGCGAGGAGGATGCTGAACGCCCCCCAGATGCCGGCCATGTAGTCTGCCGTAGCGAAGCCGCTGCGCACCGGTTCACCGTCCGGAAAGCCGGTGACGTAGGTCGCGCCGGAGATGGCCTGGGCCTGCCTGTCGTAGCCGCCGAAACCGCTCCACGGCCCGGTCTGACCGAAGGCACTGAGGCGATGGATGATGAGCCGCGGGTTCGCTTCGAGCAGCCGCTCCGGCGAGAGGTTCCACTTCTCGAAAGTGCCCGGCCGGAAGTTCTCGATGAGCGCATCGGCGGTGGACGCAAGCCTGACCAGCAGGTCCTGGCCCTCCGGAACGCGGAGGTCAATCGTCACCGACCGTTTGTTGCGCTCTTCATGCAGGCGGAGGCCGCGCAATGGCAACTGCCGGCTATTCGGAAGTTCAACCTTGACGACATCGGCGCCGAAGTCGCCGAGGTGCGTGGCGGCAAGCGGCCCCGCCAGCACCGTCGAGCAGTCGATAATCCGGAACCCTTCGAGCGGCAACGGCGCCACGGCATCACTCCCTGGCGGGAGCATACCCGTCAGCCATTGGTCATGCAATCTAATGATACTGATGATTATCAGGAACTGTACTTATGATTCAGTCGGGCCCATCGCCGTTTGCGACCGAGGCCATGCCCCGGTGGGTGAGTGACTTTACAAAGTTCATTGCAGACGACGATTATTCGCGAATGGAGCTCAACTCGCGCAGCCTCGCCTGTTTCCTCGCGGTGGCTGAGCACCAGAGCTACACCCGGGCCGCGGCCGAACTCGGCCTCTCCCAGCCTGGCGTTCACCAGCACATCAAGAGGCTCGAGGCCGAGCTGAAGACCCGTCTCGTCGAGCAACACGGCAAGCGCGTCGTCCTCACTGAGCATGGCCGCGTCGTTTACCAGTACGCCCGCCGCGCGGATGACGAGGAGAAGGACCTGATGCGCTACCTGAGCGACGACGTGTCGCTCGGGCAGGGCCAGCTTCGCATCGCCGCCGGTACGACGTCGGCCGAGTTCATCCTTCCCCTGGTCGCGGTCGCCTTTCAGCAGCAGTATCCGCGTATCGAAATCCGCATCCGTGCGACGGGGACCAACGGCGAGGTCGACGCGGGTGTCCTCGACCGCATGTACGACCTCGGTGTGCACAGCGACCCGGCGCCGCGCCAGGGCCTCGACAAGGCCCCCTTTCTTGGAGACACACTCGTGGGGATCGCACCGGTTGGGCACTGGCTGACGAAGCTCAAGCGGCCGGCGACGCCCGAGGAAGTCGCACGAGAGCCGTTCATCCATTTCGGATTTGCGGACGAGGGCCGCATGCCCCCGATCGAGCAGCTCATGACTGGCTGGTTCACCGCCGGTGGGGTGCAGCCGCGCTCGCGCCTCCACATCGCCGCTCTCACGGGCATCAAGCGCGCGGTCGCCGAGGGCGCGGGTGTCGGAATCATTTCGAGCTATGCCATCGACGGTGATGACCCGCGTCTCGCTACGTTCCGCCTCGCCTCGCCGCCGCGCCGTGAGTTCGTTATCGTCTCGCGAGACCGGGGTTGGGAGTCGAACGTGGTCCGTTCTTTTCGCGAGTTCACCATGTCACTCTGCTGGGCGCCGGAGGGGATGCGACAGCTGGAACGCCCCGGGAAGGCGCGCTAACCGGTGGCGGGTCCGTTCGCTGGGCTGCGCGTGGTCGAGTTCGGGCGCTTCATCGCCGCGCCGTATTGCGGCCAACTCCTCGCCGATGGCGGCGCCGACGTCGTCAAGGTCGAATCCCTCGAAGGCGATGAGACGCGCCGCAACGGGCAGATCGTCCCCGGCGAAGGCCGCCAGTTCCTGAACAAGAACCGTGGCAAGCGTTCCCTTGCTGTGGACCTGCGCGACCCCGAAGTCCTCGCTGCCGTGGTGGAGCTTGCGGCCCGAGCCGACATTGTGGTGGCGAACTTCCGGCCCGGCCAGGCGGCTCGCCACGGTCTCGACTACGAGTCGCTGTCCGCCCGCAACCCGCGGCTCATCTACGCCGAGAACACCGCCTACGGGCGGAAAGGACCGATGGCCGACGCCGCCGGCATGGATGTCGTCCTCGCCGCCTATGCCGGGCTGCTGAACTTCCACCCCGACGGCCCAACGCCGCTCTCCGACCCGATCGTCGACTACATGGCTGGCATGCTGCTGGCGTGGGGCGTCTCCACCGCTCTGTATACGCGCGAACGGACCGGCGAGGGCCAGCGCCTCGACGTCGCCCTCCTGCAGGCTGCGCTCCTCCTCCAGAACAACCACATGAACCACGTCGATGTCCTCGACGAGTGGCGAACCGAGTTCGTCGAGTACCTGAAGACGGCGTTCGCGCATGGGGAAACCTGGGCGAACGTCATCGCCCGGCGCGAGGAACTGCAGCCGCACGCGCTCGTCCGGGCGTATTACGGCTACCTGCCAACCCGGGACGGGATGATCGCCGTTGCCGCCATGGCGCGCCCGCTTCGCCTGAAGATGATGGAGGTTGTTGGCTTCGAAGACCGCTGGACGCGCGAGCCCGGCTGGTTGCCGGAGGATGGGCGCGCCTACGCCGAGGAGGTGGCTCGCGCCGTAGAAGCGCGCACCACGCAAGACTCGACCGCGAACTGGCAGCGGAAGTTCGCCGCGGCCGGGATTCCGAGTGCGCCGCTGCAGTTCCCCGAGCAGCTGCTCGACGACCCGCAGGTGGCCGCGAACGGCTTCCTGACCCGGCTCGAACACCAGACGGTTGGCGGCGTGACGGTGGTTTCGCCGCCGGTCGCGTTTTCGAAGACGCCCCTCGCGGCGCATACCGCTTCCCCGGCGCTCGGCGCCCACACGCGGGCTGCACTCGCTGAAGCAGGCCTCGACGGGGCGGCCATCGACCGGCTCGTCGCGCGCGGCGTCGTGGTGGATGGCCAATGA
>JBDHWA010000135.1:0-6227 GCA_039809945.1 Dehalococcoidia bacterium
TCTTCGGGCGGGGGCGGCTCCAGCCATGGCTGATCATCCAGGCGGAGACCAGACGGGAGAGGCCGAATCCGAGCAGGAGCGCCCAGAAGACGAACACGACCATCGTGAACGAAGAGTCTCCGCCTGTGGCGCCCGCGAGGATGCCCATGTACAGCCCCAGGAACCCGCCGACGGAGAACGCCATGTACACCGGGAAGGTTCGCCAGTGCCAGACGGGCATCGGAACGGGTTGGGGCGCTGCCGCTGGTTGCGCCGCGGGAGCCGCCGGGGCTGACGTGGATGCCGGACGCCGCTTCCGGGTGCGAGTGCTCATGACGGCACCCCGAACTTCAGGCGGAATGCCATATCACAGCGCAAGCAGAGCGGGACGACGTCGCGCCCGAGCAGGTTTCGGAATCCGATCACATGAACTCCACAGGCCCGGCCGGTTTCATTGATCCGGGCGTCAGGAAAATGAAAGAGGCCACCACAATCGGCGCAGACGAGCGCGCTCAGGCTTCCGATGGCTTCTTTGCACTCCACGCAGCAGGTGGTGGGCACAGGCCAATTGTCGATTGGGCGCCCTGCAGTTGTCGATTGGGCCATGTCAGTGGGATGCGGCGAACTCCAGCACGTCGCCCCGAACGAAGAGCAGGACTCCCGATGACGTCCGGCGGTGCTTCACGTGGCCAAGTTGGGCGGCACGTTCGAGTTCCGCTTCGGAGAGGTTCGCCGCTGCCGCCGCCTCGGCGAGGTCGAGGACATCGTCGAGGGCGCCGCTTCCGGCTTCCGGGTTCAGGCAGATGTTGCAGGCGAATTCGAGGCCGAGGTGTTCCTCATTGATCCAGACTTGGCCGCAATCTTCCCCGGGCAGGTCGGCACGCGAGTTCAGGTGGTACAGCTCCCCGCAGGCGCCACAATGGGCGACCATGTACGGCTCGACGGTGAGGTGGCAGACGATGCAAACGGCGGTGGGGGCTTCGGAGGTCATACGCAGGTTCACTCCGAGCGTACATGAACCTTGACTGCCGGGGAACGCGATCCCTATGATCATAGCGCTTTAGCAATTCCTCTGCTCTTCTCCAGGGAGGGGCAGCCAGTTCCCTGTTTCGGGGGACGGGAGGGTGCGTGGCCCTGGCCACTTCGACCGACCATGCGCGATTGGTGGAACAGCTCGGCGTCCGGCCGTTGCCGGATGACCTCCTCGGGCAGGCGCTGACGCACGCCTCTTATCTGAACGAAGCCGACGCCTCAGCGACATCGAACGAGCGCCTCGAGTTCCTCGGGGATTCCGTGCTTGGCATGGTCATCGCATCGGTCCTGTTCGAGCAGTTCCCGGAGGCCGGCGAAGGCGACCTGACCCGCATGCGCGCCGATATCGTGCGAGGAACCAGCCTCGCACGGGTTGCGAACCGGCTGGGCCTCGGCGAGCACATGATCCTCGGCCGCGGCGAAGAAGCCGCCGGCGGCCGAAAGCGTGACCGGAACCTTGCGGGCGCTGTCGAAGCGATGATCGGCGCCGTCTATGAGGCGCACGGTTACCGCAGCGCGAAAGCGCTCACCCGGCGTCTCCTCAAACCGGAACTCGAACAGATCCGCCGGGAAGGCGCCCGCGTCGACGCAAAGAGTTCGCTCCAGCACCTCGTCCAGGCCCGCTGGCACGAACCGCCCGAATATGTGACGGTGCAGGATGCGGCCGGTGAACCACACCGGTTCGTTGTCGAAGTACGCGTTGCCGGCGCGACTCTCGGACGGGGCGAGGGTCGAAGCAAGCGGGAAGCGCAGCAGGCCGCCGCCCAGGAGGCGGTTACGGCGCTCACCGTGCCGCAACAGGCGGAGGAGTAGCCCCGTGTATCTGAAGCGGCTCTCTGTCCAGGGATTCAAGAGTTTCGCCAACCGGACGAATTTCGATTACGGCCGGGGCATCACCGCCGTGGTCGGCCCCAACGGCTCGGGCAAGAGTAACGTTTCCGATGCTATCCGCTGGGTGTTGGGCGAGCAGAGCAGCAAGCTCCTTCGCGCGAAAAAGCAAGAGGACGTCATCTTCGCCGGGACCAAGGACCGCGCTGCCGTCGGCATGGCTGAGGTGGCGCTCACACTCGATAACGAGGAGCGCTGGCTCCCCGTCGACTTCGCCGAAGTCGAGATCGCCCGGCGTGTCTACAGGAACGGCGACTCCGAGTACCTGTTGAACGGCTCCCGCGTCCGTCTACGGGACGTCATCGACCTCCTGATGAAGGGTGACGTGGGCCAGAACAGCTACTCGATCATGGGCCAGGGCCTTGTCGATGAGGTGCTGAGCATGTCGCCCGAAGAACGCCGCTCGTTCCTCGATGAGGCTGCGGACGTGAAACGCTTCCGGCTGAAGATCCGGGAGGCGGTCGACCGGCTCGCGGCGACGCGCGACAACATCGACCGTGTCACCGTCGTCATCCAGGAGATCGAGCCGCGGCTCGCTCAACTGAGCCGCCAGGCTGAGCGCGCTGCCGAACATAAGGCGCTTTCCGCTGAGCTTATCGACCTGCTGCGGACGTACTACGGCCACCTGTGGAGCGAGGGCCAGAATGCCCTTGTGCGAGTGCGAGCCTCGCTGGACCAGGGCCATGCAGAAAACGACGCAGCAAACCAGCGAGTGAACCAGCTGCGCGAGCAATTGCGCACGCTCTCGGAAGAGATCAAGCGGCGCCGGGAGACCATCAGCCGCCGGGATACCCGGAACACCGAGATTGAGCAGCGAGTCGTCGCGACCGAGCAGGCGATTGCCCTCGACCGGGAGCGCCACAGCATGGTGTCGGCTCGGCGCGAGGAGGTCCGGCTCGAACTCGAGGCGGTCGAAGCCGAGCGCCTGGGGCTGGCGTCCACCGATGTCGATGATGGCAGACGCGGGATAGAGGTCGTCGGCGAGGCCGAGACGGCGAAAGAAGAAGCTGCCCGGACGCGCGCCGAACTCGACAGCGCCGAGCGGGAGTACTCGACGCTTCGGTCCCGGATGCAGGAGTTGCGCGACGGCGCCGACGGGGATGATCGCCGCGCCAACGCGATGACTGTGGACATCGAAACGGCTCAGCGCCGAATCAGTGACCTCGACCGGGAGCTGGAGCAACTCGTAGCGCGGCGGAAGGCGGTCATCGTCGAACTCATCGGGTTCGGCCGTCGCTTCGCAGAGGCGCAGTCAGCTGTGGGCGACGGCGAGTCCGGGGTCGAAGCAGCCCGCATGGAAGCCGAAGCGGCCCGCGAACAACTGACGCGCGTACAGGACGAGGTGCGCGAATTCGAATCCGCCGGCAACGCAGACCTGCGCGAACTCGACCACCTCGAGGGCCGGCTCGACGCACTGCGCCGCGTGCAGGCCGAGCATGATGGCGTGGCTGCCGGCACCCGCAACGTGCTCATCATGGGCCAGGCGCTGATGGACGAGTATGAGCCCGGCAGCATGGGCGAGCCGCCGGAGATCAATGGCGTCATCGGCCTGCTGTCCCGGCAGATTCGCGTCCCGGCCGGGCTCGAAATCGCTATCAATGCGGCGTTGGAGCAGCGTCTCCACGCCGTGGTTGTGGAAAACGAAAACGTCGCCCTCGAGGCGATCAACACGCTCCAGCGGCGGAAGCAGGGACGCGCCCAGTTCCTCCCGCTCGATTCGGTCCGGCATGTTTACCCGCTGAACCTGCAAAAGGAGCGCGGGGTGGTTGGCGTCGCGGCCAAGCTCATCCGTTGTGACGCGCGTGTGAAGAACCTTATCGACACCCTGCTCGGGCGCGTCATCATCGTTGAGGACGTGCCGACCGGCCTGCGCATGGTGAAGCGTGCCCTCGGCTCCATCGTCACGCTTGATGGCATCTTCATCGAACAGTCGGGCGTGATCGCCGGTGGGGCCACGGGCGCGGACGAGGGTGAGTTCATTCGCCAGCGGGAACTCGAAGAGCTCCCGGAGCGCATCGAATCGCTTCGCACGCGGACCGAAACGAGCCAGGCACGCATCGATGATGCCCGTGCCGCCATCGAGCAGGTGGCGCGGCGGTCGCATGAAGCCGAAGCCGCCTACGAAATGGCCCGGCGGTCGCTCGAAGCGGCCCGTTTCGATGTCGAACGTGAGCGCGACCGCCTCCACCGCCTGCGCCGGGACATGGACGCGGTGCTCTCGAAGCGCACCGACATCGAACGCGAGCGCTCGGGCCGCGAGACACAGATCGCGCAGGCCGAGGCCGCCGCGGTGCAACTACAGGTCCGGCGCGACGAGCGCCGTGCCGCGATGACCGCCATCGAGGAGGATTTGAACCTCGCAACGCAACGCCGCGAGGCAGCCCTCCGGGCCGTGTCCGAGGCGAGCGCACGGCTCGCGGCAGTTGAGGGAGAACGCAGGACCCTCGCCGCGCTCCGCGAGCAACACGAGAAGTCGCTTGAACGCCTTGATGGACAAATCCAGGCGAAGCGCTTGCAGGGGCGCAATCTTGAACTCGAGGCCGGCGTGATCGACGAGCGTCTTGGACGCCTGACACGAGACCTTGAGGCCGCCCGCGCCGACCAGGTCAAGTTCGCCGAGGATGCGGCGCCTGACCGCGATGAGTTGCACCGGCTCGAGAATCACGAGCGCACCATCCAGGACGAGTTCAACGAAGCTCAGACCGCGCTGCTGCGCATCCAGGCGTCCCGGCTCGATCTCGAAGCGGAACTGGCGCGAACCGTGGAGCACCTGGAACACCTGCGACTCGAAATGGAGCGAGAGGGCCTGGCTCCTGACGCAACCGGGCGCATCGTCAGCTTCGACGAGGCAGTCGCCGCGGAGCCGGAGTCATCCGAGGAGGAGCGGGAGACGACCCGGATCCAGGGTGGCGCGGACATCGATGTGGAAGCTATGCGCGCGCGAATCGAGGAGCTGCGCAGGCAAATCCGCCGGCTTGGCTCCATTAACGCCGAGGCGCCCGAGGACTTCCGCGAGTTTAAGGAGCGCCACGAGTTCCTGACGTCACAGTTGGCCGACCTGACCGATGCGGCCGATCAGCTCCGGACGGCGATTGCCGACCTGAACGAGGAGATCCGGACCAGGTTTACGGTGACCTTCGAGAAGGTGAACCAGGCCTTCACTGAGTATTTCCAGTCGTTCTTCGGCGGTGGTACGGCCAGCCTCGCGCTTACCGACCCGGCGAACCTCGCCGACGCTGGCATCGAAATCGAGGCGCAACCGCCCGGGAAGCGCATCAAGAGCCTGAGCCTGCTCTCCGGCGGTGAGCGGTCGCTCACGGCGGTGGCGCTGTTGTTCGCCCTGCTCTCGGCGAACCCCGCGCCCTTCTGCGTGCTGGATGAAGTGGATGCGGCACTCGACGAGGCGAACGTCGGCCGGTTTACGGCTGCACTCCGCAAGCTCTCGGAAAAGACGCAATTCCTCGTGGTCACGCACAACCGGCGGACAATCGAGGTCGCGAACGAAATCTACGGTGTCTCGATGGGGCGCGACGGCGTGTCGAAGGTGCTCTCGCTGCGCCTTTCCGACATTCCCCAGAACTAGCGCAAGGGCCGTACGAGCGGCCCCACGCCAGTCCTCAGGCAACCGGACTCAGGAAACCTTGCCGTTGAGCGCGGCGTTCGCCTTGCTCGGCTTCTCCAGGATTTCGTCGATCAGGCCGTACTCTTTTGCGCCCTGCGGATCCAGGTAGAAGTCGCGGTCGGTGTCGTGCTCGATGCGCTCCATCGGCTGCCCGGTGGTCTCCTGGATGATGTTTCGCAGCACCTTCTGCAGGCGGAGCGTCTCCCGCGCCTGGATTTCGATGTCGCGGGCCTGCCCCTGGGCCCCGCCGAGCACCTGGTGGAGGTGGATGGTGCTGTTCGGGAGCGCGAACCGCTTGCCCTTGGCGCCGGCCGTGAGCATGACCGTGCCCATGCTGGCCGCCATGCCCATGCAGAGCGTCTGCACGTCGGGCCGGATGAGGGCCATCGTGTCGAGGATGGCGAGACCCGCAGTCACGCTGCCGCCCGGGCTGTTGATGTACATCATGATGTCCTTCTCATCATCCTCGCGTGCGAGGTAGAGAAGCTGGGCGATGATGACGTTCGCGACCATCGCATCGATCGGTGTCCCGAGGAAGACGATGCGTTCCTTGAGGAGGAGCGAGTAGATGTCGTACCCACGTTCGCGCCGGCCGTCGGACTCGATGACGAACGGCATGATGGCAGAGGGACGCACGATGTCGGCATCCGGGCGCTTGCCGGACGTGATTTCCTGGATGAGGTCATAGCTCTGCGACATGGGTGTC
>JBDHWA010000136.1:0-6205 GCA_039809945.1 Dehalococcoidia bacterium
TCGACGCCGGACCAGATGGCGCCGCACTCGAGCCGGTCGGTCACCTTGTAGCCGCCGTAGAGGAGCCCCGCCGCGCCGGTGACGAGCTTGAACGTGGAGCCTGCCGAGTACAGCCCGGTCGTCGCGCGGTTCGCCAGCGGCCCGCGGCTGTCGGCCGTGATCGCCGCCAGCGCCGGGCCGTCGTTGCGCTCGAAGGCGTCGGGGTCGAAGGAGGGAGAACTGTTGAGCGCGAGGATGGCGTTCGAACGCGGGTCGATGACGACGGCTGCGCCCGACCGGGTCCCGAGCCGCTGGTAGGCGGCCACCAGCGTCGCCGAATCGAGCGTGGTGGTGACATCCGCGCCCTGGCGGTACGGCCTGCTGAGGACGGTCTTCTTCACCTCCCCCGACGGGTCGATGACCCGGAGTTCGGCGCCGATGGAGCCGGCGAGAACCTCATCCATCGCTGCTTCGAGGCCGGTTGCGCCGGTGCGGTCACCCACGCGGAAGCCGGTCCCGCGGCGCTGGGCCAGTTCCTCAGCGGTGAACTCGCGGGTGTAGCCGACGACGTGCGCGGCCGCCGCGCCGAGAGGGTGCACCCGCTGGGATTCGAAGTAGAGGACCACGCCCGGGATGTTCCGCAGGGTCGTGATCGCCTCTTCCGCTTTCTCGTCTGAAACGGGGCCGACGCGCACCCGCTGGGACGGTCCTGCGCCGCTGTTGAACGCGCCATCGACCTGGGTTTCGGTGAACCCGAACTGGAGCAGCGCCGTCCGCAGCGCCGCCTGGTCGCGCACGAGGGAGCGGTTGAGGCCGAGTGTGCGGAGGTCCTTCGTGACCGCGAGGGGCTGGCCGTTGCGGTCCAGGATGGAGCCGCGCACCGGCCGCTGGATGGTGCTCTTGAACTCGCTCCCGTCGGCCATCTCCGGGCTGATCGCGCCGGGCTGCCAGTCGACGAGCCAGCCGCCGGGGGTCTCGGAGAGGTTAAGCGTTGTGGTGTATTCGAGGTCTCCGAAATAGGCTGTAGCGAGCCGGACGGCCAGCGTTGCCTGGCCGGAAGAAGCCGAAGCAACGGTTGCCGTGAGCGAAACCTGCGTCAATTCCTGGGTGAATCGCTCGTAGGTCTCGCTGAACACCTCGAGGGGGTAGGCGCGCTGAGCCGAGGGGGAAAGCAGCTGGAAGAGCGCGTTCCAATCGCCGGCCGTCCAGGCCCGCGCGAAGTTCGCCGCCGTAGCCCCGGGCGAGCCGGGCGTGTCATCGACCACCGGGGTTGCATCGCCGTCATCGCCCAGGTTGCGGGCCAGGCAGCCCACGCCCACGTATCCCCCGCCGATTACCAGCCCGAGCAGCACCGCGCCGAGGAACACTGACCGAATGGCCATCACCGACCGCTTCCGCACCCCTGCCGCCGCGATTGTAGCAGCGCTCTGCGTGCTCGCGCCTGCGCTGTTCGCGGGCTGCGGCGGGAAGGACGCAGCGGCGCCGGCGGCTACCGAAAGCCCGGCTGGCCCCGGCCCTACCGTGGTCCGCGCAGAGCGCTCGGGCGAGCCGCGGACGGTCCGTCTCGGCTTCAGTTCGCTGCCGCCGGAGCGCACCAGCGAGTCCTACATCCAGGCGTTCGCCACCGCCGCCCAGTACGCCGACGCCATCCTCGTCCAGCGCACGCCGCCGTGGGAGGACTTTATGCCCGGCGGCGAAGTTTCGAAGCAGACCGCCGACAGCACCCGCCTCGAAACCGCGCTCCTCAAGCAGTACGGCCTCGAACTGGTCTACGCCATCGACCCGACCGACGGGGTGGTGCAGCGCAGCCGCCTCGCGAACCTGCCGCCGTCGGTGGACCCCCAGGCCGGCTTCAAGGACCCGAACGTGCGCGAGGCCTTCGTCGCCTACGCCGCGTACATCGCGAAGAACTACCAGCCGGCGTACATGGCCCTTGGGGTCGAAGTGAACATGACCTACGAGCGCGCGCCGGAGCAGTTCGAAGCCTACCTGCAGGCCTACAGCGAGGCCTATGACGTGGTGAAGGGGAACAGCCCGAACACGAAGGTCTTCCCCACGTTCCAGCTCGAAGACCTCGAAGGCGCGTTCGGCGACGTCCACGCCCCGCGCTGGAACCTGCTCGAACGGTTCCATGGGCGGATGGACGTGCTCGCAATCAGCACCTACCCCTTCCTCGGCGAGGCGAAGAGCGCCGCCGACATCCGGCCCGACTACTACTCCCAGCTCAAGGACCACTGGCCCGGCGAGATCATCATTTCCGAGACCGGCTATGCCTCCGCGCCGGTCGAAGGCCGGGTGACGGTGGGCACGGAGGCCGACCAGCAGGCCTACCTCACGCGCCTGCTCGACGAGTCGAACCGGCTCGGCTTCAGCCTGGTCATCTGGTTCGCCGCCCTCGATCCGTCGTTCGCGAGCACCGGCGCGACCTCGGTCTTCAAGGACATCGGCCTGCGCAAGAGCGACGGTTCGAACAAGCTGGCGTGGGCCACGTGGGAAGCGTGGGCAGCCCGCCCACTGGCAAACCCCTGACGATGCTGACGATGCCTCGGGACCTGCTCCGTGTTGCCGCCTGGTGCGGCGGGTTGGCCCTCGTGCTCACCCTGCTCGTGGCGTGGCACGGGACGCCCATGCCCTGGGACGTGCGCATCATCCGGGAGTTCCAGGGCGTTCGCCTGCTGGACCGGAACGAGGGCTGGGTCAACGCCCTCGGCAAGCCGTGGTGGCAGTTGGGGATGGCGCTGGCTGCGCTCGTGCTGGCGGCTTTCGGGCCACAACTCGGGATTCATGGCGGGAGCCGCGGAGCCCGTCTCGCCGCGGCGTGGACGATTCTCCTCGCCCTTGGCCTGCGCCTGCTGAGCAGCCCGCTGAAGCAGATGGCCCAGGCCGAACGGCCCTCGACGGACTTCCACGTCCGGGTAACCGCAGAATTCTCCGGCTACGGCTTTCCCAGCGGCCACGTCTTCGGCGATGTGCTCATCTACGGCGCGCTGGCCGTTGTGGCGCCGGCGCTCATCGGCCGGGGACCGGGCGCTGCCCTGCGCGTCTTCCTCGGCGTGGTCATCGTCCTCGCCGGGCCGTCGCGGATGGCCATCGGCGCGCACTGGCCGAGTGACGTCGCCGGGGGCCTGCTCTGGGGCGCCGCGGCGCTCTGCCTCGCCGTCTTCGGCGGGCGAAGACTCGCCGGCCAGCGCTGACCCACTGGCGGACGGCCCGCCGCTCACGTAGCGTACTGCTATGGGAAGAGCGTACCGCGTGGCCCGCATCGCCGGGATCGATATCGAAATCCACCCGTCGTGGCTGCTCATCCTCGGGTTCGTCGCCTGGTCGCTCAGTGACGCCTTCTTCCCGGACCACTACGAGTCGTGGAGCACGTTCGCCTACTGGGCGGTGGGGATCAGCTCGGCCGTGCTCCTTTTCGTCACGGTGCTCATCCACGAAATGGCCCACGCGCTGGTCGCCCGCCACCGCGGGTTGCCGGTTCCGCGCATCACGTTGTTCATCTTCGGCGGCATGTCGCACATGTCCCGCCAGCCCGCCACGGCCGGGGAAGAGTTCCAGATTGCGGCGGCCGGCCCGGCGACGAGCATCCTCATTGCGCTCGTTTCGGCGGGGCTCGGGTTCGCCTTCCGGGAGATGAGCGAGAAGGCCGAGGCCATCCTCTTCTACCTGGCCTTCGTGAACCTCGCGCTGGGGATCTTCAACATCCTGCCCGGGTTCCCGCTCGACGGCGGGCGAGTGCTGCGCTCCATCGCCTGGAAGCGCAGCGGCAGCTTCCGCCAGGCCACCCGCGTTGCCTCTTCGGTTGGTGAGATGTTCGGCTACGGGCTGATCGTCGCAGGTTTCTTCATCCTCCTCGCCGGGGGCCTGCTCGACGGTCTCTGGCTTGCGTTCATCGGCTGGTTCCTGCTCGGCGCCGCCCGCGGCGAGGCAGCGAACCTCCAGCTCGAAGGCGTCCTGCGCCGGCTCACCGCCCGAGACGTCATGCAGGCCGAGTTCCCGAGCGTCACCCCCGGCACGCCCGTCTCCGAAATCGTCCACGACTACATGGTGGGCAAGGGCGAGCGCGCCGTGATGGTGGCGAACGACGGCGCCGTTCTCGGCGTCATCACCGTGAGCGATGTCCGCCGCGTCCCGCGTGACTCATGGGCGCAGGTTCCGGCGCAGCGCATCATGACTCCGCGCAGCAACGTCATCACGGTGAACGCTGCGCAACCGGCGGTCGAAGTGCTCGTCCTCCTCGGCGAAAAGGGGCTGAACCAGGTGCCGGTGCTCGAAGACGGCCGCATGGTCGGCCTCGTCACCCGCCGCGAACTGATGGACCGTATCCAGCTTGCCGAGCGGCTCGACCCGGTTGGCGAAGAGCCGCCGGCCGCCTGACTTACGGCGCCGCCACCACTCGCAGCAGGAACGAACCGTCGGTGTTGCCGCCCACGCAGTACGGCGTCGCGCCGCCGTTCCCAAGGGCTGTCGTCACCGGGAGGGTGGTGTGGAAGATGGCTTTGCCCTCGGCGTTGGTGAGGGTTGTGCCCTCGGCCACGGTTGTCGAAGTCGAATCGTAGATCTTGAACGAGCAGGAGCGGCCCACCACGGTGGGGATGGTGTTGATCGTCACCGTCACGTCCTGGCCCGGGTACGGCTGCGCCGGGCTGACGTTGATGGTCATCTCCTGGAGAACCGGCGTGCTCGTCGCCGTCGGGTAGGGTGTCTTCGAAGCGTCGGCGTCGCACGAGGTTGCCGGGTTGAATTCGAAGCCGAGCACCGGGCCGAGTTCGATCCCGGAGGGCGCGCCGTAGCCGTCGCTGCGCGGGGAACCCCAGAACGGCACGCCGCGGATGGTCGCGGTCCCGCCGAGGGGCTTAAAGATGCCGCTGTCGGGCGCGGTGCCACAGGCCTGGATGAGGGCCAACCTGGCCGTGTTCGAAGCCGCGCGGTCGGCATCGGCCGCGGGCGCGAGGCAGGATGCCGATGGGAACGAGGCGGCCATAATGTCGCCGCCGGAACCCTGGGTGATGACCAGTTCCATGCCGCCCCCGGCGGTGCGCCGGAAGCCGACGAGCGTTGCCGTGATCTCGACCACGCGCCCTTCGAACGGAAGGATGCGCGCGGTGCTGTCGGTAATGCCGCCTGGCCGCGTGGCCAGTGCAAGTTCGGAGAACCCGGCCGGGACTGGGTCGCGCGAGAACCCGGCATCGGCATCGGCGAGGATCTTGATTGGCGTGCGCAGCCCGGCGCAACCTGAGGGTGGCGGCGTCGGCGTGCTCGTCTGCCCGGGGCTGAGGACGCTGCTGTCGCCGGCGAGGCCGGGGACCACTGCCTGGCGAGTGAGTTGCGGCGCCGCTGTGTTCGCCGCGAACGCGACGCCGAGCGTGCCGAGGAGAAGCGCCAGCCCTGTGAAGGCAAGCGCGAGCGTGTTGAATTTCCGCATCAGGCCAGTTTGGTTCGGGCCTGCGAAACAGGGAACCGGGGATTTCCCGAGTTACGTAAAACCGCCGTCATCGTTCAGGATCGCCGCCTACCGCCTTTTCGCGCGCTTGCCGCCCGCTTTGCCAGTGAGGCGTCCGGGGAAAGACACTGGAGAGCGTGCTCGGCCTCGGCGTCCGCGAATATGTTGCCCTCGGCGCGCTTGTCCTTGCCCTCGTCCTCGGCTGGGTGTTCTTCGACCCCACCTCGACCGAGGGCGACACCGGCGGCCCAGTGGCGACCATCTCCCTCGGCGACACCGTCACGCCGACTCCCCCGCCGACGGCCACACCCGTGCCGGTGCACGTGGTCGAACCGCCGCAGGAGCAGTGGCTCATTACCTACTACGAGCAGTCCGCGTCCGGCGGCGACTACCGCTCGGGCGAAGGCTTCGTCGCCGGGCTCGATTTCGATATCCCGGATCGGCCGTTCCCCGACTTCAAGCCAGACGCGTGGAGCATGAAGGCATCGAATCGCGTGGAAGCCGCCGCGGGCGAGAACCGCTTCCGGCTGCAGGTCGATGGCGCGGTGAAAGTCTGGGTCGACGACAAACTCGTCGCCGAGGCGGCCAACGGCGACAAGCCGCAGGACCTCGAGGTCAACTTCGACCATAAGGGCGGCGCGGCGACGGTGCTCATTGAGGTGCGCGATACCGGCGGCCCGGTGCGCCTTCGCTGGGAGCGGTAGCGGCCTACCCGTACCGCCGCGCGCCGACCGTGACGCGCAGGTAGGCCAGCCGCCATGCGATGGTCGCTGCCGAAATGAC
>JBDHWA010000137.1:0-6087 GCA_039809945.1 Dehalococcoidia bacterium
CTTTACGGCGATGGAGTCCTGCCGCAGAACCGCCCCCGCCACCAGAAGCGCGGGAGGCTGATGACTCCTACGATTTCGTAGGAGTCCGCGCCCATGACGACCCCCGGCCTTCGCAACACCGTCCGAACCGCCGCCTCCGAGGCCGGTGACCACTTTCGGTTCCGTCCCTCCGAGCAGTGGGACGTTGCGCGCTACTTCGCCCGCTGGGTGCTGCTGCTGACCCCGGTAGCGGCCGCCATCGGCTCCGCCGTGGCAGCGTTCCTCTGGGCGCTCGACAGGGTGACCGACGCCCGTTTCGACCACCCGTGGCTGCTCTACCTGCTCCCGGTGTCGGGGCTGCTGACGGCCCTCATGTACCAGCGACTTGGGCCGCGCGCCGAACGGGGCAACAACCTTATCGTCGACGAAATCCTCGAGCCTGTGGACGGCGTGCCCGCGCGAATGACGCCGCTCATCTTCATCGGCGCGGTCAGTTCACACCTCACCGGGGCATCGGTCGGGCGCGAAGGTTCGGCGATGCAGATGGGCGGCAGCATCGCTGCGGCCTTCAACCGGCTCTTCCGCCTCGAAAAGGACGACCTCGGGACACTGTTGATGGCCGGTGTCGCAGCCGGCTTCGGCTCGATCTTCGGGACGCCGATTGCCGGGGCAGTCTTCGGGATGGAGGTCGTCGCGGTCGGCCGGTTGGAGTACCGCGCACTCCTGCCGGTGCTCTACGCCTCCCTGGCTGCTGACTTCGTGACTGCCCTCTGGGGGTTCCACCTGGCCACCTATCCCGTGGCTGTCGCCGCGCCTGATGGCCCGCTGCCATTCGACGCATGGCTGATGGTGAAGGTCGCGGTGGCCGGTGCGGGGTTCGGCATCGCGGCGCTGCTCTTCGCAGAGCTTGGGCATGGCTTCGGCAGGCTGTTTCACCGCTACCTGCGTTCGCCGCTGCTCAGGCCCGTCGTCGGCGGACTGATTGTCATCGCTGCAGTCTTCGCCCTTGGCACCCGCGAGTACCTCGGTCTCGGCGTAAGTTCGCCGCACCCCGGCGATGTAACCGTGGCTACGGCCTTCCTCCCGGGCGGCGCGAACGACTTCTCGTGGTGGTGGAAGCTCGCGTTCACGGCCCTGTGTATCGGCGCCGGTTTCAAGGGCGGCGAGGTGACCCCGATGTTCTTTATCGGCGCGGCCCTCGGGAACCGGATGGCCGCGCTGCTCCAGGCGCCCGTTGACCTCTTCGCGAGTCTCGGTTTCGTCGGGGTGCTCGCGGGGGCTGCGAACACGCCGCTGACCTGCACGATCATGGGTATCGAGATGTTCGGCGCCGCCAACGCTCCGTATGTCGCCGTGGCCTGCTTCACCGCCTACCTGGTCAGCGGCCACTCGGGCATCTTCCTCTCCCAGCGGGTGGCGGTGTCGAAAACCCCGGTCCGTGACTGGGCCGGGCCGCGAACCCTGCGCGACATCGCGCACCGCTAAGGCCGCGTCAAGGAATCCGCGGGCGCTGCGGTTAACTCGAGAACCGCTCCGGCGTTACCATCACTATGCGGACTGCGCTTCAGGGGGCGCTGTCCGTCCTCTTCGTCCCGCCTGCCTTCCAGGAGGGCCTCTTTTGCCGGAAGAGCACTTAGACCTGCGCGCTGGCAGGGATCTGATCCTGCGCCAGTTGCGGGTTCGCTGGTTATCGCTGTTTGTCGCGTTCATCGCCGGCCTCAGTTGGGGGCTGCTGCGCCTCGTCGTCCCGGTCATCACGGGCCTCGCTATCGACCGCGCTATCGTCCACGAGAACCACGGGTTGCTCGTGCGGCTGGTGGTCCTGCTCGTCGTGGTCGTCGCGTTCCAGGCCGTCTTCGCGGGCACCCGCCGCTACTGGGCTCTGCGCACGAGCTACCGCATCGAAGCCGACCTGCGCATGGAGCTCTACGACCGTGTCAACCGCCTCTCGTTCGACTACCACGACCGGACGGCGACCGGTCAACTGATGGCCCGCGGAAGTGTCGATCTCCACGAGATCCAGGGCTTCCTCGTCAACATCCCGATTAACTCCGCCTACCTCTTGATGGCGACCGGCTCGTTCTTCCTCCTCCTCCGCGTGAACGTCACGCTGGCCTTCCTGGCGATGGCGGTCTACCCGGTGGTGACGTGGCTCAGCGTGCGGTTCTTCAGCCAGCTCGAACCGGGTACCGAACGCGTGCAGGTTGGCCTCGCCAGCCTCACCAGCGTGGTCGAAGAGAGCATCGCCGGCGCCCGGCTGGTGCGCGCCTTCGGCCGGGAGAAGCACGAGATCGGCCGCATGGAGAAGGTCGCCGGTGACGTCCATCGCGACTCGATGGAAGTGGTCCGGCTGCGCACGGTCTACGGCCCGCTCTTCTACTTCCTGCCGGGGATCGGCCAGCTGGTCATTCTCGGCTATGGCGGCTGGCTCGCCCTCAATGGCCACATGACGACCGGCCAGCTGGTGTCCTCGCTGCAGTTCCTCAATATGCTCGTCTGGCCGGTGCAGAGCCTCGGCGAAATGATCGCGAGCGGGCAGCGGGCCCTCGTCTCCGGCGCGCGTGTCTGGAACGTGCTCAAGGAGGAGCCAACGATCACCGAGGCCCCCCACGCCCGGCGGCTCCCAGCCGGCGGCGGCGAGATCGCGTTCAGCGGGGTCACCTTCGCCTACCAGGAAAACCGGCCCGTGCTCGACGGGTTCACCCTCGATGTCCCGGCCGGCACGTCCATCGCCCTCGTCGGCGCCACCGGCAGCGGCAAATCAACCGTCGCCCGCCTGCTCCCTCGCTTCTACGAACCCGAAGCCGGATCGGTGAAGATCGATGGCGCGGATGTGCGTGAGCTGCGCCTCCACGACCTGCGCCGGAACATCGGCATTGTCTTCGAAGACACCTTCCTCTTCTCCGACACCATCCGGAACAACATCGCCTACGGGCGGATGGACGCGACCGACGAGCAGATCGAGCGCGCCGCTCGCCTCGCTCACGCCCACGATTTCATCGCCGGGCTGGCCGAAGGCTACGACACCATCGTCGGCGAGCAGGGGTTCTCGCTTTCCGGCGGGCAGCGCCAGCGCATCGCGATTGCCCGGGCCATCCTCATGGAGCCGCGCATCCTCATCCTCGACGACGCGACCTCGAGCGTTGACGCCCGCATGGAGGAGGAGATCCGCACGGCCCTGCGCGAGGTGATGCAGGGCCGCACCACGCTCATCATCTCCCACCGCCTCTCGACCATCTCCCTCGCTGACCAGGTGGTCCTCGTCGACGATGGCAGGGTCGCCGCAGTGGGTCCGCACGCCGACCTGATCCGCAGTTCGCACCGTTACCGCGAGGTGCTCGGTCAGCTCGAGGCGGTGGCCTCGTGAACGCCGAAGTGACCGGCCTGCCGGACCGCGCGCCGCGAGCCAACGGCCTCGCCGGCGCGATGCGCATGCTCGCTCCCCGCTGGCCCGCAATCGCCATCGCGACGGCCGCCATCGTGATTTACACCTTCGCGAGCCTCGCCCGCCCGCTTGTCATCCAGTACGCCCTCGACGAAGGCGTCGGCACCGGCGGCGATGGCGGCAGCGGCGAAAAGCTCGCCTGGGCTGGCGGCGTCTTCTTTGCCCTTCTCCTCCTCGTCTACGTGTTCCAGGGGCTCAGCACCTACCTGGTCAACCGGATCGGCCAGGACTTCCTCCGCGAACTGCGCATCCGCCTCTTCAGCCACTACCAGCGGATGTCGCTCGCTTTCTTCGGCCGCGAAAACGCCGGGCGGCTCGTTGCCCGCATGACCTCGGACGTCGCCACGGTGAACGACGTCCTCAACAACGGCTTCCTCATGGTGGTGCAATCCACCCTGACGCTGGCCGGGGCCACCATCATCCTGTTCGTGCTGAGCTGGCAGCTTTCGCTGGCGACCGCCCTCATCCTGCCGCCGCTCGTCATCGCCACGGTCATCTTCCGGGTGTACTCAGAGCGTGCCTACGGCTCGGTCCGGGAGCGCATCGCCGACGTGATGATCCACATGCAGGAGAGCTTCTCCGGGCTGCGCGTCGTCCAGGCTTTCGCCCGCGAACAGCGCAACATGGAGCGCTTCGGCGCCATCAACGAGAAGAACTTCTGGGCGAACGTGAACACCGTCCGCATCTCGGCCCTGTTCTTCCCCTTCGTCGAATGGCTGAGCGCCGTCGGCATCGGCATCATCCTCTACTTCGGCGGCCGCCTCGTCGCTGGGAATGCGGTCACCATCGGTACGGTGACGGCCTTCGTCTTCTATCTCGAATTCATCTTCCAGCCGATCCAGAACCTGTCGCAGGTCTTCGACATGGTGCAGAGCGCCGGGGCAGCGCTGAACAAGATCTTCGGCATCCTCGCCGTCGAACCGGACGTCCCCGAAGCCGAGGCGCCGGTGGCTCTCGCTGCTCCCCTGGCCGGGCGCATCGCCCTCGACGATGTGACCTTCGGTTACAACCCCGAACGGCCCGTGCTGCGAAACATCACGACGACCATCGAACCCGGCCAGCACATCGTCCTCGTCGGCCCGACGGGCGCCGGAAAGTCCACGCTCGCGAAGCTGATGACCCGCTTCTACGACCCGGTGCAGGGCCGGGTGACCATCGACGGGTACGACCTCCGCACCCTCGCCAACAGCGACCTGCGCCGCAGCGTGACAATGGTCCCGCAGGAAGGCTTCCTCTTCACCGGCACGATTCGGGAGAACATCCTCTTCGGGCGGCCCGATGCCGGCGCGGAAGCCGTCGAAGCAGCCTGCCGCACGCTCGGCATCGACGGCTTCGTCGAATCGCTCCCGCACGGCTACGAAACCATGGTGAGCTTCCGCGGCTCACGCCTCTCGGCGGGCGAAAAGCAACTGGTGTCCATCGCCCGCGCGTTCCTCGCTGACCCGCCCGTGCTCATCCTCGATGAAGCGACCAGCTCCCTCGACCCGGCCACCGAGGAACAGGTCGAGGAAGCGCTCCGCAAGCTGCTGAAGGGCCGCACCAGCGTGGTCATCGCCCACCGCCTGAGCACCGCCGAACATGCCGACCGCGTCCTTGTCGTCGATGACGGCGCCATCGTTGAAGACGGGAACCACCGCGACCTGCTGGCTCGCGGCGGCTACTACAGCGCGCTCTACCGGCAGTGGACGAGCGGGCGCGCCGCCCGCAGCGCCTGACCCTCGCCGGTGGGCATCCCCGCTGGCGGGTGTTCGATTACCATGACGCGCCATGCCTGAAGAAGCGCCGCTTCGCCGCAACCGGGACTTCGTGCTGCTCCAGGCGGGCCAGCTGTTGTCTCGTGCCGGTTCGGGCATGTCCGGCGTCGCCTACCCGCTGCTCGCACTGGCAGCCACCGGCTCACCGGCGCAGGCCGGCCTGATCCAGGCTGCCCGGTTCCTGCCTCACCTGCTGCTGAACACCCTCGCCGGCGTCGTTGCCGACCGCTACGAACGCCGCAGCCTGATGATTCTGGCCGATGCGGTCTGCGGCCTTGCCCTCGCCTCGCTCGTCGCGGCTATCGCGATGGACCGGGTCACGGCCGCGCAACTCCTCATCGTCGGCTTCGTCGACGGTTGCGGGTCTGTGCTGTTCGGGGCGGCGTACAGTGGCGCGTTCCGGTCCGTCGTTCCCCGTTCGCAACTCGCTGCCGCCGCCAGCGTCGACCAGGCGAGGGCGTCGACGGTGCGCCTGGCCGCGCCGCCGTTGGGAGGTGCGCTCTACGGCCTTGCGCGCGTCGTCCCCTTCGTCGCAGACGCCCTCTCCTACGCGGGGTCGACGATCCTGCTGCTGCTCATCCGGAGGCCGTTCCAGGCCGCCCGCGAAGCCTCCCACACGAGCGTCCGCGAAGACCTGAAGGAGGGACTGAAGTTCCTCTGGCACGTCCCCTTCCTGCGCATCTCCGCCGTCATGACCGCCGTCAGCAACTTCTCGTTCAGCGCCGGCCAGTTCGCCGTCGTCGTGCTCGCGCGCCGCGAAGGCTACTCCAGCACCGCCATCGGGCTGTTGGTGGCGCTCGTGGGCGTCACCACGCTCGCCGGGTCGCTCATCTCGCCCCAGGTGCGCCGCTGGGTCTCGCTCCGGGTCATCCTCCTCTCCGAACTCTGGGCGTCATTCGGGGTGCTCGC
>JBDHWA010000138.1:0-6051 GCA_039809945.1 Dehalococcoidia bacterium
GGCGCGTTCGACAGCGCGCAGCCGCGCCCGGAGAATGCCATGCGTGACCCCAATGCCCGCCACCTTCGAAGCATGGCTCAACCGGCTCCCGGGCTTCCACGACGCCCGCGTCGTCTCGGTGACGCCCGTGGATGGCGGGGCTTCGAACATCACCTGCCGGGTTGAATTGCTGGGCAGCGGCCCGCGCGTCATCTGCCTGCGGATGGAGCGCGAGCAGGGCATCTTCCAGCCGTACGACGTCATCCGCGAAGGGCGCGTCATCGCGGCTCTCGCAGCGTCCGAAGTTCCGGTGCCGGCCATCATCGCCAGCGAACCGTCGCCGCGGCCGCTGGGCGCGCCATTCATCGTGATGGAGTGGGTGGACGCGCCGCACATGGGGGTCGCCCCGCACCCGAGCTTCGCGAACTTCACAAGTGCGGTCGCCGCCATCCACAACGCGGACTGGCGCGGGCTGGGCCTTGCGTTCCTGGGAGCGCCGGCGTCGCCGCAGGCGGGCATCCTCGCGGAGCTCGACTCCATCGAGGCGCGCATGCCCGCCTTCGCGTGCGAACACGACCCGCTCCTGCGGGGTGCCCTCGCGTTGCTCCGGGAACACGCCCCGGCCGACGGCCGGCTCGCGCTCTGCCAGGGCGATATCAACATCTTCAACTACCTCTTCCGCGGCGAAGATGTGGTCGCCGTGGTGGACTGGGAGCAGGCGCGCATCTCGGATCCGCGGAGCGATGTGGGCCAGCTTCTCGCGCTTTCGCACCTCAAGGGGAGCCCGTTCGGGCCCGCCGACAGCCAGCCATTCGCGCTGGCGTACGGGGCGGCTTCCGGGACACCGCTCTCGGGGATGGCCTACTTCCGGGCGCGCTGGCTGTTCGAACTGGGGGTCATCTACCACGGCTGGGTGCGCTTCAACGCGAGCGAACCGTGGTACACCCTCGAACAGCTCACCAGCCTGCTCCAGCAATCACTCGCCGAGCTGGACTGATGAGCTGGCGCGAGGCACTCGCCGAGTACCTCGCGCGGCGGTTGCCCTCTGCCTCGAGCGTCGAAGTGGTCAATGTCCAGGGCATGCCCGCTGGCGCCAGCAACGACACCGTCAGCTTTGATGCGCGCGTCCGGGCCGGGGACGAAGTCGTCGACCTCCCTCTCGTGCTGCGCCCGCAGCGGCCCGACGGCATCCTCGCGCCGTACGACGTCTCGATGCAGTTCCGCGTGATGCGGGCGCTCTCACGGACGGAAGTACCTGTCCCGGCGGTCGCGTGGTTCGAACCTGACCTGACCGTGCTCGGAGTGCCGTTCTTCATCATGGAGCGCGTGGCGGGCGAGACGCTGCCGCTCTTCTGGTACGGGCGTTCGCCACGGTTGGATGCGGGGGCCGCAGCGCTCGCCGCCATCCACGCGGTCGACTGGCGGCAGGCAGGCCTCGATTTCCTGCTGCCCGCCGGTGAGGCCCCTGCCACGCCACTCCAGTCGGAACTCGCGCCCTGGCGGGCGAGAGCGGAGCGGCTCCGGATTGCGCGGGCGCCGATGCTGGTAGCACTCAGCGACTGGCTCCGCCAGAACGAACCGCCGAGCGCGCGGTTCGCACTCCTTCACGGCGACCCGAACCCGGGGAACTACCTGTTTCGCGGCAACACCGTCGTCACGGTGCTCGACTGGGAAGTCGCCGGCATCGGCGACCCGCGGTCAGACCTCGGGTTCTACGCGGCGCTCCACACCGTCTTCGGCGGTATGGGCATGCCCGGGAGTCGCACGCTGCTCGCGGATGCGTATGAAGGCGTGACCGGCCAGCCGCTCCACGACCTCGAGTACTACGAAGCCAGCGGGCTCTACCGGATGGCCGTGGTGATGGCGGGCTGGGCCGGGCGCTTCATCGGCATGGGACCGGGAGGCACGATGGACGCTATTTCTCGGCGGCTTTCCGTGATCCTCGGCCCGCGGTGGGCAGCGTAAACACGAACGTGGTGCCTCGCCCCGGCTCGCTCGTCGCCCAGATTTCGCCCCCGTGGGCGCGGACGATTTCGCGCGAGATTGCCAGCCCGAGGCCGTACCCCTTCTTCGGCGCCCCGCCCGAGTTATCGCCCCGGTAGAACCGCTCGAACAGGTGGGGCAGGTCAGCCTGGGCGATGCCAGGTCCGTTGTCCGCCACCGTCACCTGGAGCGTGCCCGGCTGGAGGTCGCGGCAGGCGACCGTCACCTTCCCCGACTCGGGTGTGTGGCGGAAGGCGTTGTCGAGCAGGTTATTCATCACCTGCTCAAGGCGGTCGAAGTCGCCGCGAATGTGAGCAGCCCCCTGGATCGAGACGTCGAGCCCGACGCCGGACTCTTCGCTGCGAAGGGCGAACACCTCGCCCACGTGCTCGAACAGTTCGTGGAGGTCCACGTCGTCTTGCTGCATGGAGACCTGGCCGCTTTCGATACGCGACAGGTCTAACAGCTCCTGGACGAGGCGGAGTACGCGGTTCGATTCGTCGCTGATGATGCGCGCGGAGCGTTCGATACCCACCTGGTCGTCGATGGTCCCGTCGAGCATGGCCTCGCTGAAGCCGCGGATGGAGGTGAGCGGCGTCTTCAGTTCGTGGGAGATGTTGGCGAGGAAGTCGCGCAGGGTCTGCTGCGAGCGCTGCACCTCCTCGGTCATACGGTTGAAGTTCGCCGCCAGGTCGCGCACCTCGCGCGGGCCGGTGGCAGGAACGCGCTGGCGGTAGTTGCCGCGGGCCACGCTGCGGGCTGCGCGGGCGATGTTTCGCAGCGGTGCAGCCACGCTCTGGCTGAGGGCGAACCCGAGCACGAGCGCCGCGGCCACGCCGATAAGCCCCGAGAACACGAGCCGGGGGAAGAGGTCGCCGGTGATCTGGCCGAGGCTGGCCGCGGGCCGCGCAACGATGATCGCCGAGGCGTTGGTGCCGGCCAGGGCCTGGCGCACCTCTTCGCTCAGCGGGGCGCTGACACAGAGCAGGTCCGGGCCTTCGACCGTGTCGAGACGGCAGCGGCGCGGGTCCGTTTCACGGGCGGCGGGGGCCTGGTCCGCGAGGTCGCGCACCACCGCGCCATCGAGCGGCACGCCACGGCTCTGGAATAAACCGGGGATGACACGGCCGTCGGGGTCAATGACGGCGACGGCGGTATCGCGCTTGAAGCTGCCGGATTCGTCACCGTTGAAGAAGGCAGCGAGGTCGATGAGCAGCTGGTTTGGTTCGGGCGCCGGGGCCTGCTGGTCCTGCACCGGCCGGTTAATCACCAGCCCGGCCTGGCTGTTCACCAGCCTGCCAAGGTCTTCGAGGTTGCCGTAGGAAATCGAGTCCCGGTATTCGCCGAGCTGGAGCAGCAGGCTGAGCGCGGCGAGGCCGAGCGTAACCGCAATAATGAAGAGGTACGTGGTGAAGAGGCGAACCTGGAGGCTTCCCACGGAATATCACCCTGAGACATCAGCGCGACGTGCGCAATGCACGTCCTGCATTTTGCCTCAGGCCGGGACTTCGACCAGCTTGTACCCAACCCCGCGGAGCGTCTCGATCTGGACCTTCGCGTTGTTCAGTTTCGAACGCAGGTGCTGGACGTGAACGTCGACCGTCCGCGTCTCGCCGGCGAAGTCGTACCCCCAGACCGAACCGAGCAGCTGGTCCCGGGTGAGGGCGATGCCCGGGTTCTCGACGAAGGCGACAAGGAGGTCGAACTCCTTCGTCCGCAGGACCAGTTCGTCACCGTCGACGCGGGCCTCGCGCCGGGCCTTGTCGACCGAAAGGTTCGAAACCGAGATGGCGTTCTGGGGCTTCCGTCCCCCTTCGACGCGATGGAGGATGCGCTTCACGCGGGCCACGAGTTCTCGCGGGTTGAACGGCTTGGTCATGTAGTCATCGGCGCCGAGTTCGAGGCCAACGATCTTGTCGACGTCTTCGCTGCGGGCGGTGAGCATCAGGATCGGGACGTCGCTCTCGCGCCGCAATTCGCGGCAGACTTCGAAGCCGTCCATGCCGGGCATCATCACGTCGAGGACGACGAGTTGCGGCTGCACCTGGTCGAACCGGCTGATAGCGTCGGCGCCATTGACAGCGTGCTCCACCGCGAAGCCCTCTTTCTCGAGGTACATCGCGTTCAGGTCCCGGATATTCGCCTCATCGTCGACGAGGAGGATCTTCTGCACAGCGCTTCCTCTCCTGACTTCGCTGACGGTGCCATCGCAGTATGCGCCGAGGGCTCCGGGCCTGCCACCCGGCTCGTGCCGGGACGGGGTAGGCGAGCCTGGAGCCCTCGACCACCAAAGGGTGAATGCGCGGGCCGGGGCCGTAATCCAGCCCGCTGCTACCGGTATGTTCGACGTCCCTCGTGCCGCAGTCACGGGCCCTCTGCAAACTCCGGGTAAAACGTCGGCAATCCTTTGGCGAAGGCGCCCGGCGCGTTTCTCTGGCCTTGCCCGCCACTCCTGCCACAGGCCGTGAACGCCCCGTTAATAGATTGGCCACAAAGGGGCGATAGAATACGGCCGGAAGCACTCAGGAGATGCGCAACCCATGACCCGTGACCTGTTCAACGCCGAGCTGCGCCAACTCCAGGATGATGTGCTCTTCCTCGGCTCGATGACCGAGAAAGCGATTCTCGATGCCGTCCAGGCGCTGCGCGACGGCGACGCCGCCTGGTCCCGGAGGATCATCGAGGACGATAACCGCGTCAACCACAAGCGGTTCGAAATCGAAAACCGGACCATCTTCGTCATCGCCTCGCAGCAGCCGATGGCGACTGACCTGCGCTCGCTGGCCAGTATCCTCTACATCATCACGGACCTCGAACGGATCGCGGACCACGCCGAGGGGATCGCCCGGATCAATCTCCTGCTCGGCGACGAACCGCTGCCGCGGAAGCTCGGCTACATCCCGGCCATGGCGGACAAGGCGGTCGAAATGCTGCGGGCGAGCCTGAAGGCCTACATCGAACATGACGTCGAAGCGGCGCGCGCCATCTGCGACTCCGATGACGCGGTCGACCAACTGCAGGACGCCGTCTACGACTCGAGCATTCAGGCCATGATCGCAGACCCGGCGACCGTGCAACGCAACACCTACCTCATCTGGTGTGCGCACAACCTCGAACGCATCGCCGACCGCTGCACAAACATCTGCGAGCGAGTGGTCTACACAGTCACGGGGCACATGGACGAGCTCAACGTTTCGAAGTACTGAGGGCGACGGGCCTCGCGTCTAGGCGGGCTGCTGTTAAGCTACAGGTTCGCCGTGGCGGGCGTAGCGTAGTGGTTAACGCGTCTGATTGTGGCTCAGAAGATCGTGGGTTCGAATCCCACCGCTCGCCCCAGAAGCAAACGGAAAGGCCACCCCTGAGGGTGGCCTTCTTGTGTCTGCGGCGGCTGGAGATGCTCGCCTACGACTCCCGCTTAAGGATATGAACCACGCACACCGAGCCGGCGCCCATCATGTGGGCGAGGCCGATCTGCGCCCCTTCCACCTGCCGGACGCCTGATTCGCCCCGCAGCTGCTGGGTCACATCCCAGATCTGGGCGAGGCCAGTCGGTCCGCCCGGGTGGCCACGGCCGATGAGGCCTCCGTCGGTCGAAAACGGGATGCGGCCCCCGATCGTGGTCGCGCCTTCGGCCACCAGCCGGTCGCCTTCGCCGTCCGGACAGATGCCGAGGAGTTCGTAGTACATCAACTCCTCAATCGGGAACGCATCGTGGACATGCACGAGGTCGAGGTCCTCGGGGCCGAGGCCCGCCTCCTCGTAAGCGAGGTTCGCCGTGATCCGGGTCGATTCGGACGGTCCGACGATCGCGCCGAGAAAGATATGGCCCGGCTGGTACCGCTCCGACTGCAGCTGGGATGCAGCTACACGCACGAGCGGACGGCCGTTGGCCAGGCGCTCGGCGACTTCCCGCGTTGCCACGATAGCGGCCGCTGCACCGGCGCCAGCGCCGCAGGCCATCATCGCCGTGTGGGGATACGCCACGAGCGGGGCAGCGAGCACCATCTCCGGCGTGATCTCCTGTTCGGCCTGGCGCTCGGCGTACTTGTTGAAGCGGGCGTGGTTCCAGTTCTTCGCGGCGATCTTCGC
>JBDHWA010000139.1:0-6033 GCA_039809945.1 Dehalococcoidia bacterium
CCCCACCACCCCACCGCCCGTCGCCCGGTCAAATCCAAAATCCGAAATCGGCAATCCAAAATTGCGCCAGCATCGGGGATATTTCGTGTGGGCCGAACTTCACGTTTGCGTCAAGGTATGATAGGCTCCCTCAATATGGAGGAGAGTCTGTGCGCTGGCTTTTGCGCCTTATTCCGTATCTGAAGCGCTACAAGGGGCGGTTGGCGCTCGCCTGGTTCTGCATGATGTGCGCGTCCGTCTTCGTGATGGTCAGCCCGCTGCTTATCCGCTTCGCTATCGACTTCGGCCTTGACCCGCAGGAAGACGCCGCCGGCAAGCTGGTCTCACTCGACGGCAACGCCAACCTCATCGTCTTCGGCTCCCTCGCGCTGGTGGTCTTCGCCATCGGGCGCGGCGCGGCCCAGTTCGGCCAGCAGTACCTCGGCGAACTCGTCGGCCAGTCCGTCGCCTACGACATCCGCAACGAGATCTACGACAACCTCCAGCACCTGAGCTACGCCTACCACGACAAGGCCCAGACCGGCCAGATCATGTCCCGCGCCACCCAGGATGTGGAGAACATCCGCATGTTCGTGAACATGGGCGCGCTGCGGCTCGCCTTCATCACGATCATGCTGCTCATCTCCATCGTCGGCATGTTCGTCATCCACTGGCAGCTGGCCCTCGTGAGCGTGGTCACGCTGCCGTTCCTCGGCTGGCGTTCGTACGTCACGAGCAGCAAGCTGCGGCCCGTCTGGATGCAGATCCAGCAGAACCAGGCGGAGATGACGCAGGTCGCCGAAGAGGGCCTGACCGGCATTCGCGTCGTCAAGGCCTTCGCCCAGGAGCCCTTCGAGAGCAAGAAGTTTTCCGACGCTGCGAAGAAGCAGGCCGACCTCAGCTACTACTCGTCGCGCGTGCAGGCCGGCAACCAGCCGATGCTCCAGGGCGTCTCGGCGGCCCAGGTCGCGGTCACCGTTGGTGTCGGCGCCTACTTCATTTCGAAGGGCGAAATCAGCGTCGGCGACCTCGCGCTCTTCACCCTCTGGCTCAACACGCTCCAGCTACCCGTCCGCTCGGTCGGCTTCATCATTAACATCGTCGCCCGCTGCATCAGCTCGGCTGAGCGCGTGTTCGAACTGATCGACGCCCAGTCGGCGGTGCAGGAGAAGCCGGGCGCCCCGGCACTGACCAACATCACCGGGCATGTCCGCTTCGAAAACGTGAGCTTTGGCTACGACAACCTGAGCGCCGTGCTCTCGAACGTCGATATCGATGCCGAACCGGGCAAGGTCATCGCCCTCCTCGGGCCCACTGGTTCCGGCAAGTCGACGGTGGTGAACCTGATTCCGCGCTTCTACGACGTGACCGAAGGCCGCATCACGATCGACGGGCAGGACGTCCGCGATGTCACGCTCGAATCGCTCCGCAAGAACATCGGCATCGTCCAGCAGGACGTCTTCCTGTTCATCGGGACGATCCGCGACAACATCGCCTACGGCCGGCCCGAAGCTTCGCAGGAAGAGATCGAAGCGGCGGCGAAGGCAGCCCGCATCCACGACTTCATCGTCAGCCTGCCCTACGGCTACGACGAATGGGTCGGCGAACGCGGTGTCACTCTCTCCGGCGGCCAGAAGCAGCGCATCGCCATCGCCCGCACGTTGCTGCTCGACCCCCGCATCCTCATCTTCGATGACTCGACCGCGAGCGTGGACTCGCAGACAGAGTTCCTCATCCAGCAGGCCCTGAATGAACTGATGAAGGGCCGCACCACCTTCGTCATCGCCCAGCGTCTGCGCACCGTCATCCGCGCCGATGAGATCCTCGTTCTGCAGCAGGGCCGGGTTGTCCAGCGTGGCAAACACGCCGAACTGCTCGAACAGGAAGGCCTCTACCGGCGCATCTTCGACCTCGAACTGCGCGACCAGGAGGAGGCGCTCGGCCGCCCGGCGCCAACCTCAGTGGCCGCCGGGATGACCTCGATGCAGGCCGCCGGCAATGGCGCGCACACCGAAGCCACCCCGCGGCCGGCAAGTTCGCCACGCACACCGGTGCTCAGCCCTGAAAGCACAGGAGGCGCTTCCTAATGGCAATGTTCGGTGGTGCAGGCGCCGGCGGTTGGAGTACGGGCATCGGCGGCCAGGCCATGGGCGCCCACCGCGGCCGCGGCGCAGATGGCTGGGACGACGAATACCTCGGCAAGGTTTACGACGCCGAGGTGGTCCGGCGCATCCTTCCCTACCTCAAGCCCTACAAGAAGCAGGCCGCGCTCGCTTTCGCCTGCATGGTGATTTCCGCAGTTTCGAGCTTCCTCCAGCCGCTCCTCATCGGCCTCACCGTGAAGGCCGGCGTGCAGGGTGACACCACCCGCATCTGGTGGCTGCTCGGCATCATGCTCGGCGCTGCGACGGTGACCTGGGCTTCGGCCTACACCCAGCTCCTCACCACATCGTGGATGGGCAACCGCCTGCTCTGGCAGCTGCGCAGCGAGATGTATGACCACATGCAGGGCCTCTCCCTCAGCTTCTATGACGAGATGGAAGTGGGCCGCATGATCAGCCGCCTGACGAGCGACGTCACGGTCATGCAGGAACTGCTGACCAGCGGCTCGCTCACCTTCCTCGCGGACTTTGTCGGCCTCTCGGTCGTGGTCATCGTGCTCCTGAGCTTCGACACCGAACTGGCCCTTGTCACCTTCGCGGTCGTGCCGCCGCTTGTACTGGTGATGATCTGGTGGGCGAACCACGCGAAGCAGGCGTTCGTGAACGTCCGCATCAAGGTGAGCGCGCTCTACGGGACGCTCGCCGAGAACGTCTCCGGCGTCCGCGCCGTCCAATCGATGTCGCGCGAGGACGAAAACGCTCGCCGCTTCGATGCGCTCAACCAGGAGAACCGGCGCGCGAACATCTGGGCCGGCATGCTCAGTGCGGCCATCATGCCTGTCATCGAACTGGCGGTCGCCATCGCCACCTGCTCGATCCTCATCGTCGGCGGGTTGCGCGCCCTTCACGCCGATTCGGTCGACGTCGCGACGTTGTTCGCCGTCCTCGTCAGCTTCACCCTTTATGTTGGCCGCTTCTTCGACCCCATCCGGGACCTCGTCCTCCAGTACACCATGCTCCAGCGGGCGATGGCCGGCGGCGAACGCATCTTCGAAGTGCTCGATACCGAGCCGCGCATCAAGGACAAGCCGGACGCCATCGAACTCGACCACGTCGACGGTCGCGTGGACCTCGAAAACGTCGAGTTCCACTACGTCGAGACCGTGCCGATCCTGCGGGGCATCACGCTCCACGTGCAGCCGGGCGAAACGGTCGCATTCGTTGGGCCGACCGGCGCCGGCAAGACCACGATCACCTCGCTCATCAGCCGCGGCTACGAGGTGACCGGCGGGGCCATCAAGATCGATGGGCACGATATCCGCGACGTGAAGCGCCGCTCGCTCACGCGCCACATGGGCGTCGTCCTCCAGAACCCGTACCTGTTCAGCGGCACCGTGCGCGAGAACATCGCGTACGGCCGGCACGACGCCACCGATGAGCAGGTGCGTGCCGCAGCCACCGCGGTCGGGGCCGACGAGTTCATCTCGCGCCTCGAAAACGGCTACGACACGATGCTCCAGCAGCGCGGCCAGAACCTTTCGGTGGGCCAGCGCCAGCTCATCAGCTTCGCGCGGGCCATTCTCGCGCAGCCGCGCATCCTCGTGCTCGACGAAGCCACCGCGTATGTGGACACCCAGACCGAGGTCATCATCCAGCGGGCCCTGCGCGAACTGCTGAAGGACCGCACCTCGTTCGTCATCGCCCACCGCCTCTCGACGATCCGCGAGGCCAGCCGCATCGTCGTGCTCGACCAGGGGAAGATCGCCGAGATGGGCACGCACGACGAACTGCTCGCGAAGAACGGCATCTACGCGAACCTCTACAAGATGACCTACGAGCAGGAGCAGGCCCAGCGCGACGCCGGCATGGTCGGCGAGGACGAGGCGTTCGCGGCCCGGCGGCGCGGAGAAATCCAGCCGAACCTGGCGGCCCAACCGGCTGGCGGCGGCCAGTAGCCCGGGGTTTCGGCGCCTTCGCCTACGTCAGTACGTAGACGAGGATGCCGCCAACCGGCACCACGACCCACACGAGCGCCGATAGCACGATGGCGATGATCGCGAACGGCTGCGAGTTGTCTTCGGGCGGGTTTCCGGCGCGGCCGACGGCCTCCCAGAGGTCAGCCAGCGCCTGCCCGGCGATGACCTGGCAGCGCCGGTGCGCCACCCCCGCCGCCGTGAGCAGGAGCGAACTGAGGACCCCGAACACGATGACGATGAGCAGCAGCGTGGAAATCAGCACCGGCCGCGACAGGTAGTTCAGGCCGGTGACGAACTGGGTGACACTGGCAAAGAGCGAGATTGCGGCGCCGCCAGCGATGATCGCTGGCGCTCCGAATCCTCCACCCGCGAACCCGTTCGTCAGGCGGTCCATCTCCATGCGCGCCTGGGCGAGCATGATCCGCTCGGGCGTGCCGCGCACGGTCTGCGGTTCGCGGCGGGTGTAGAGCCGCCGCATCGAGTTCGCCGCGCTGTTCGCGTACCCCTTCACGATGTACTGCGTCACGTACTGCGCGCCGATCCGGGCGGCGGGCTTCAGCGGACCGAACTTCGAAGACACCGACGGCTTGCGCCAGCCCTCGCGGTCGAGCAATTCGAGCGCCTGGATGGCCGTGCGATGCGCTGCGAGGAAGCGCTCGGGCTGGGCCACGGCGTGCGGCGTCGCCAGCTCGGTCGTGACTTTCGCTTCGACCTCGCGTTCGGCCGCGATGGCAGACATCGCCTCGTCGGCGGCCCCCTCAGGGTTGGCTGAAAGCAACAGGCGGGCCTGGCTCAGCTGCCGCGTGAGCCCTTCGAGCAGCGAGTCCTCTTCAGAGCGGGGCTTCGAAGAAGCAGGCGCGGGTTCGGTGTCCACGGAGCGGAGTGTACAGGCTCTGCGCCCGGCTTCGAACACGAAAAGGCCCGCCGGGTTCGGCGGGCCTTCGCGGTGCTGATGCTTGTTCGGCTTAGCCGAAGGTGAGCGCCTGGGTGCTGGTCAGCGCTTCTTCGCTGACGTTGAACTTGACCTGCTTCCAGCTGACCTTCACGCCCTTTTCGCCCTTCGCCGGCTCCTCTTCGACGAGCACTTCGAACATGCCCTTGTTCGTCTCCTCCGCGGGGAGGGCGAGCAGTTGCATGAAGGCCTCGGCGGCCTCGTGGGTTTCGAGCATGCGCGGCTGCCAGCGGCCGAAGACCTTCGGGTTCTCGGCGTATTCGTTCGTCATCCCGGTGCGCACGAACGGGTACATCACGCTGTAGGCGGTCACGAGGTTCGCAGCCTTGCCGAGGTTCACGGCGAGCACTTCCGGCAACTGCAGCACGGCCCAGTTGGCGATGGCGTAGCCCGGGACGCTCACGCCGGGGTCGATGGACTGGCGAGAGGAGATGTAGACGATCTGGAGCGGCTCGTTCGCGTAGACCGCCTCGCCCGACCAGAGGTGGGTCATCGCCATGAAGCCGTCGATCTTCGTATCGAGGACCACGCGGGTCTCGTTGAGGTTGTTGATGAAGGCCTGGCGGACGCGGGCGCGGCGCATGGCCGCCGATTCGCCTTCGACTTCGCGCAGCGAGCGGCCGAAGGAGTAACCCCGCTCGGTGAGGCCGGAGTTGCAGATGACGAGGTTCGGGATGCCGCCCATCTTGTCGATGACGTACGTGCGGGTGGCCCAGAGGTCGCCCATGTTCGTCACGTCGGCCTGGAGCGGGAAGGCGTTGACGCCCTGGGACTTGAGGAAGTCGACAAGGTCGAGGCCGTCGTCGTAGGAGCTGTGGAAGTGGACGGCCACGCTATCGGCGCCGTTAAGGCCGGCCGCGAGGGCGAAAGACTGGCCGAGGCCGCCATCCTTGCCGGCGCCGGAAATGAGGACGCGCTTGCCCTTCACGCCGGCTGCAAGGTGGGTGGCGAACTTGAACTTGGACGAGTTGACCGTGAATGCCATTGGGAGTCTCCGGGAGGTATCGGCGCGCACGATAGCAGC
>JBDHWA010000140.1:0-6006 GCA_039809945.1 Dehalococcoidia bacterium
GACATCGAACCGGGCGTCATCACCGGGCTGCTCGGGCCGAGCGGCTGCGGGAAGACCACCATGATGCGGGCCATCGTTGGCGTACAGAATGTCGCGAGCGGGAAGGTGACGGTCCTCGGCCAGCCGGCCGGGTCATCGTCTTTGCGCGCGAAGGTTGGCTACGTGACGCAGGCGCCGTCGGTCTACGAAGACCTCTCGATCGAGGCGAACCTCCACTACTTCGCCCGCCTTTACGGCGTTCCAACGGCGCGAGCCACGGCCGCTCTTGAAGCGGTCGGGCTGAGCAAACACAGCACGAAGCTCGTCCGCCAGCTCAGCGGAGGACAGCGGGCGCGGGCGTCCCTTGCCAGCGCGCTCCTCGCCTCTCCCGAAGTCCTCATCCTCGACGAACCCACGGTCGGGCTCGACCCGGTCCTCCGGGCAGAGCTCTGGGCGACCTTCCATCAGCTCGCGGGTGACGGCGCCACGCTCCTCGTTTCGAGCCACGTCATGGACGAAGCCGAGCGGTGCGACCGGCTCGTCCTCATGCGCGAAGGGACGATCCTCGCGCACTGCCCGCCGCGGCAACTGCTCGCGGATACCGGGGCCAGCACGGTCGAGGACGCCTTCCTCAGTCTCGTTCGAAAACCGGGAGTCGCCGTATGAACCCCCTGCTCACGCTCGCCACAGCCCGCCGGGTCCTCGCCCAGTTGCGAAACGACCCGCGGACCGTCGCCCTGCTGCTCGTCACGCCCGTGGTCCTCGTAGCCCTGATGAAGTGGGTGTACCTCGACCAGGACCGGGTCTTCCAGCGCATCGGTGTGCCGCTGGTCGGCATCTTCCCGATGACCTCGATGTTCCTCGTGACCTCGATCACGATGCTCCGCGAACGCACGACGGGGACACTCGAACGGCTGCTGACCACACCGCTGGCGAAACTCGACCTGCTTGGCGGGTACGCGCTCGCCTTCGGCGCCATGGCGGTGCTGCAGGGCGCGCTCACGTCCGCAGTGGCGTTCGGGCTGCTCGGCCTCGACGTCGAAGGGCCACTGCTCGCGGTCGTCCTCCTCGCAGTGGTCAACGCGCTGCTGGGAACCGCCATGGGGCTGCTGGTGAGCGCCTTCGCCAACTCTGAGTTCCAGGCGGCCCAGTTCATGCCGGTGTTCCTGCTGCCGCAACTCCTGCTCTGCGGGCTCATCGCGCCGCGGGCGGCGATGGCCCCGGCGCTCGAAGCCATCTCGAATGTGCTGCCGATGACCTACGCCTACGATGCGCTCAACCGGGTGGCCGGCGGGGCCAACCTCTCGGGGCGGGTGGCGATGGACACCGTCCTGTTGCTCGCCGCCAGCCTGCTCGCCCTCTCCCTCGGCGCAGCCACCCTTCGCCGCCGGACCGAATAGCGGCTACGCGCACATCCGCCGCACCACCTCGTACATCAACTCGCAGCCCATATTCAGGTTGTCGATGGTGAGGAACTCGTTGTTACCGTGGAACCCCGCCGACTCCTCCGGGCTGAGCAGGCAGGGGATAAAGCCGTAGGCCGGGATGCCGCGCGCCCGGAGGAAGCGGTTGTCGGTCGCCCCGACAGTCATCGAAGGCACGACGACCGCGTCCTCCATCGCCTCTTTGATGACGTTGTTGATGGTCCAGAAGAGTTCGGTGTCCCAGTTCGCCGGTTCGGGCGCGCCGCTGGCAACGATCCGCGTCAGTTCGACCTTGACCCGCGGGTCATCGATATAGGCCTCGACCTCGGCGCGCCAGGCTTCCGGGTCCTGCCCCGGGAGCAGGCGGCAGTCGCAGAAAGCCTCGCTCTTCGCAGGGATAACGTTCACTTTGATGCCGCTCTTCACGATGGTCACGTTCAGGGTATTCACGAAGGCGGCGTAAAGCGCTGGCGACCGCCGGATCTGCTCCTCCACGGCGGCCCGGTCAGAGAGCGGGGGCATAAGACCGGCGTCCGCGAGCCGTTCGAGGTAAGCGATGGTGTCGGGCGTGTAGGTGATGCCGCGGTCCCAATCGTGCAGCTTGACCAGGGCACGCATCAGGTGGATAGCCGAGTTGTCGGCGTGCGGGCGGCTGCCGTGGCCCGGCGTGCCGACCGAGGTCAGCTTCAGCCCTCCCGCGCCAAACTTCTCGTTGGTGGCGATGTTGAACATGCGCGCGGGCTTCCCTGCGAAGCGGGACACGCCCGACCCGCCCTCGGAAAGTTCGAACTCCACATCGACCACATCCGGGCGGTGTTCGCACAGCCACGCCATGCCCATGCCGCTCCCCGCTTCCTCGTCTGGCACCGCGCAGAAGACGATGTCCCGCTTGAGGGCTACCTCCTGGCGCTTCAGCAGGAGGAAGGCGATCAGCTGCATCACCCCGCAGCCCTTCATGTCCACCGCGCCGCGGCCGTAGACCCGACCGTCTTTGACGATGCCTTCGAACGCGGGCATGTCCCAGTACTGTGCTTCCACCGGGACGACGTCGGTGTGGTTGCAGAGCATCAGCGGGCGCTTCGAACCGTCGCCGCGAAGGCGCGCAACGAGCACCTCACGGTTCGGTGCGGTCTCGATGTACTCGGTCTCGATGCCTTCGGCCTCGCACAGCGCGCCGAGAAAGCGGGCGGCCGGCTTTTCGTTGCCCGGCGGGTTCGAGGTATCGATCTGGAGGTAGCGCACGAAGATGTCGAGCGCTTCGCGGTGCACAGAGGGCCAGTCAATCGTCATCGGAGGTTCCGCCGAGGTTCAGAGGTCGGGCTGAATCCTACGCGCTGTCCGGCCCAACAGCCCGGGCTACTTCGGCCAGAGCACCATCTGGGTGCAGCGGAAGAGGGCGATAGTCTTGCCGGTCTGTTCGTGCACGACGGGCGCGTCCCAGACCTGCGTGGTTCGCCCGCCATGGACGAGCGTGGCCCGGACCGTCAGCGAACCTTCGGTGGCAGTGCCCAGGTAGTTGCTCTTCACCTCGATGGTCGTGAAACCGCTGGCGCCTTCGGGCAGGTTGGCGGTGCAGCCGTAGCCGCAGAGGGTGTCGGCGAGGGCAATCACGGTCGCTGCATGGAGGAAGCCGTTTGGGGCGCGCAGCTCCGGCCGCAGATCGAGCCGGCCTTCGATCCAGCCCTCGCCAATCGCGACCGGGGTTACGCCGATCAGACCCGGGAGCCGTCCCTGCTGACGTTCGAGCCAGAAGGCTGGCTGGGAGCGGTCGGCGGCGGGGTCGAACATGAGGCGTGTCTCCGGGGCGTTTGAATCGAGGCTAAGCGGAATAGGTTTCAAATTGCAACCGACAGACTCCCACTGACCGGAGCTATTTTGTATACACTTTCGCCCATGCAAAAGCTCTCCATCGGATCCATCGAAATGACCGCCCTGGTCGACCTCGAACAGGCCTACCCGGCAAAGGCCGTCTACCCGAAGACGGAAGACTTCGCGCCCTACGCCCAGCACCTCGACGCAGCCGGCGCCGTCACCCTCAACTTTGCCTCGTTCCTCGTGCGCGACGGCGCGACCGTCCTCCTCGTCGACACCGGCTGGGGGCCGGAGCACGACGGGCGGCTGCTCTTCGAACTGGCCGAAGCCGGCGTGAAGACCGGCGACGTTACCCACGTGCTCTTCACCCACCTCCACGGCGACCACACCGGCTGGAACATCGACCGCAAGAGCGGCCACCCCATCTTTTCGCACGCCCGGCACCTGGTCCCAAAAGCGGACTGGGACCACTACAGCGCCCAGGCCGCGGAAGCGAAGAAGGCCGGCGGCAACCCTCGGCTCGGCTCGTTCGAACGCGACGTTGCGCCGCTCGAACCGCTCGGCCTCGTCGACCTGATCGAGGGCGAGACCACTATCTCCGCGGGCCTGACCGCTATCCCCACGCCGGGCCACACCCCCGGCCACACGAGCGTCGTCATCACCTCCGGGAACGAGCGCGGCATCGTCCTCGGCGACGTCGTGATCACCCCGGTCGATGCGGAGAACCCGGAGCTGGTCAATAGCTTCGACTGGGACAACGGCATCGCTCTCGCCACTCGCAAGGCGCTGGTCGAGCGGCTCATCGCTGACGGCTCGCTGGTGGGCGCGAGTCACCTGCCGGCGCCGGGCCTCGGCCGCTTCGTGCGTGTCGACGGCAAGCAGCGCTGGCAGGGCGTTTAGTCCAGCCGCAGCGGCGAAAGCTGCATATGGCAGAGCCGTATGCAGCCATCGAAAGCTTCAGGGTTCGTGCCGGTGACCAAACGGCCGTTCGCGGGCTACCATAATCAGTACCCTCTCCCCCTGGAGTGCCCCCGTGGACGCCTACAACATCACCGTGGTTGGCGGGGCCGGCATCGTCGGCCGCGAGTTCCTCAAGCTGCTCGAGGAGCACAAGACCCCGGTCAAGCGTCTGCGCCTGCTCGCGACGGCCCGTTCGGCCGGCAAGACGGTCGACTTCCGCGGCGAAAGCGTCACCATCGAAGAGACCACCGACGCCAGCTTCACGCGCGACGATGAGGTCGTGTTCCTCTCGGCCTCGGGCGCGGCGTCGAAGCAGTTCGCCCCGATTGCGGCGGCGAACGGCAGCTTCGTGGTCGATGATTCGAGTGCCTACCGGATGGACCCGGCGGTGCCGCTCGTCATCCCGGAGATCAACGCCGACGACCTCGCCTGGCACACGGGCATCGTGAGCCAGCCGAACTGCACCACGACGCCCATGGTGATGGCGCTCGCGCCGATCCATCGCGTGAACCCGCTGAAGCGCATCGTCGTCAGCACCTACCAGGCGGTGGCGGGCGCGGGCAGCGCCGCGGTCCAGGGCCTGCGCACCGAATCCGCCGCAGCGCTGGACGGCCGCCACGAGCCGAGCGGCACCCAGAAGCGGGAGATCGCCTTCAACGCCGTCCCCCAGATCGACCTCTTCGCCGAAGACGGCTACACGAAGGAGGAGATCAAGATGGCGAACGAGACGCGCAAGATCCTGCACGCGCCGGACATCGCCATCAGCGCCACCTGCGTCCGCGTGCCGACCTTCTTCGGCCACGCGATGAACGTCTGGGCCGAATTCGAACGCCCGGTGAGCGCCGCCGAAGCGCGCGACCTCATGGCCACGGCGAAGGGCGTCCGACTCGTCGATGACCCGGCTGCAGAGCAATACCCGACGCCGATGGACGTGGTCGGCACCGACGAAGTGCTCGTCGGGCGGCTGCGCGGCGACAGTTCGCTCGCGGGCGGCATCACCTTCTGGACGGTGACCGACAGCATTCGCAAGGGCGCCGCGACGAACGTCCTCCAGGTCATCGAAGCGGCCGCCGCTCGCGGCGTCATCAAGCGCTAAGCCGGGTTCGAACCGTCAGGCGGCGGGTTGCGTGGGCGGCTGCGTGTTCGCGGGCAGCGCGATCAGGATGAGCAGCCCGATGAGCAGGCCGGGAATAAGCCACAGGCCCATCAGCGACCAGAGCGCGGAGCGGCCGCGCGCGTTCGCCACCGCGACGAGGATACCGACGCAGACCGCCGCGGCCAGCAGGTAGAGGAAGAGCGCGGCGAACGGGTGTCCGCCGTACACGTGGTGGGAGAGGAAGGCGGTGTGTGCCAGGAACATCGTGAGTCCTGTCGGCGCCGCGCGGGCGCAGGTGGTTTCACGAGAGTAATGGCCCGCTGTCACGAAAAGGTGACGGCGGCGGGCCGCTGCGGAACGAACCGCGTAGGATTCAGCCCCGACCTCTGAACCTCGGCGGGATCCGATGACGATTGACTGGCCCTCTGTGCACCGCGAAGCGCTCGACATCTTCGTGCGCTACCTCCAGATCGATACTTCGAACCCGCCGGGCAACGAGAAGCCGGCCGCCCGCTTCCTCGGCGCGCTGTGCGAGGCCGAAGGCATCGAGACCGAGTACATCGAGACCGCGCCGAACCGCGAAGTGCTGGTTGCGCGCCTTCGCGGTGATGGTTCGAAGCGCCCGCTCATGCTCTGCAACCACACCGACGTGGTGCCGGTCGAAGAACAGTACTGGGACATGCCTGCGTTCGAGGGCATCGTGAAGGACGGGCGGGTCTACGGCCGCGGCGCGGT
>JBDHWA010000141.1:0-5988 GCA_039809945.1 Dehalococcoidia bacterium
CCGTCGTAGCCTTCGAGGGCGGTTTCGAAGGCCTCCCGGCTGTCGAGGTCGAGGTGGTTCGTCGGTTCGTCGAGGATGAGGAGGTTCGCGCCGCCGCGGACGATGAGGGCGAGGCTCAGGCGGCGCCGTTCGCCGTAGCTCAGCCGGGCGACGGGCGTGCGCACCTGGTCGTGCCCGAGGAGGAAGCGGTGGAGGAAGTTGCTCGCCTCCGCTTCGGTCATCCGGGCCGTTCGCCGGAGCAGGTCCACCGGCGTGAGCCCGGCATCCGCGGCGACCACCGCCGGGTCATCCTGCTGCGCGAGGTACCCCACCGCCGCTGACGGGCTGAGCGCGATTTCGCCATCCGCGACCGGGTGCTGGCCGAGGATGGCGCGCAGGAGCGTGGTCTTGCCGCGTCCGTTCGGGCCGGTGATGACCACGCACTCGCCTTTGTTCACCGAGAACTCGAGGCCCTCGAACAGCCGCCGCCCGCCGATCTCCAGCGCCGCATTCGTCACCGAAACGAGCCGGGTCGCCGCGCCACTGGCGGCAGCGAATTCGAGACCGCCATAGAAGGCGCGCGGTTTGTTCTCCGGGCGTTCGAGGTGATCGCCGGACTCAAGTTCGCGCTCGAGGCGAGCTTTGAGGGTGACGGCCCTGCGCGCGATCTTCAGCGCCTTCTTCCGCTTCGCGAAGTCGATCGTGCGGTTCTCGATGCCCTTCGCGCGGGTCTCGATCTTGTGGATGGCCTGCTTGAGCTGGGCCTCCTGGCGTTGCTGCCGCTCGTACGCGGTCTCAGCTTCGGAGAAGCGGCGCGCCTTTTCGGCGATAAGGGCGCTGTAGTTCCCGGTGAACACCTCTGCGCCGCCGCCGTTCGGGCGCAACTCCAGGATTTGCCGCGCGCAGGAGTCGAGGAACGCGCGGTCGTGGGAGACCGCCACCACTGCGCCGCGAAAATCCGCGAGCGCGGCTTCGAGCCAGGCGAGGCCAGCCACATCGAGGTTGTTCGTCGGTTCATCGAGAAGGAGAAGGTCGGGTGCGGCCGCCAGGAGGTCGAGCAGGCCGAGGCGAGTCAGTTCGCCGCCGGAGAGCGCGCCAAGCCGGGCATCGGCCCCAAGGTGGCCGAGCGAGAGGGCTGCCCGGGCGGCACCGAGGTCGAACTCCGCGCCGCTTGAGAGCCGTTCGAGGAGGCTGTCGTAGCGGGCGGCGAGGTCATCGTGCGGGCCGGGCGATTCGGCGATGACGCGGGCGAGGCGTTCGAGTTCGCGGCCGGCGTCTTCGGCGGCGAAGGCGTGGGGGAAGGCGCTCGCGGCCGTTTCGACCTCACGGCCGGCAAACCCCTGCGCGAGGTAGCCGACGGTCGCCCCACGCACGAGCGACACGCTCCCCGAGTCCGGCCGGTCGAGCCCGGCGAGGACGCGGAGGAGCGTCGTCTTGCCCGCACCGTTGGGGCCGACGACGCCGAGCAGCTCGCCCTTTTCGAGGTTGAAGGACACGTCCTTGAGGACGGCGCGGCCGCCCAGTTCGCGGCCAAGGGAAACAACGGACAACACGCGGCGTGCTCCACGGGGACATGCTCCCGCTCGATGGCGGACCGGTGTGGACGACGACGCAGGCGGTGGAGGAGCGGGACAGAAAACAGCACCGGCACACGTCACGGCGGCCCGGAAGGACCCCATGGGACGTGCTTGCGTTTCGCCGGTGTTAGTCGATCAACGGAGTCCCCGCGAGGTAGTGCGATTACTGTACGGCATCGCGCGGGCGCGTTGGAAGCGCTCAGCCGCCGATGTGTGACATTTCCACCTTTGGCAGGGCGGCAGTCTCGCTCGTGCGAAGTTCCGAGTAGCGGTCCGCGCGCACCTGCCAGACCGAGGCCGCGAACGCCGCGATCTCCTCATCGGAGGCGCCGCCGCGCAGGAGCGCACGGAAATCGTGGCCGCGGTTGCTGAAGAGGCAGGTGTAGAGTTCGCCCTCGGGCGAAAGGCGCGCGCGTGTGCAGTCGCCGCAGAACGGCTGGGAAATCGAGGCGATGATGCCGATTTCGCCGGAACCGTCGGTGTAGCGCCAGCGCTTCGCAACCTCGCCGCGGTAGTTCGCTTCGGCCGGTTCGAGCGGCATCTCGCGGCTGATGGTCTCGACAATCTCCTTCGCGGTCACGACGCTGTCGAGCTTCCAGCCGTTGGTCGCGCCGACGTCCATGAACTCGATGAAGCGGAGGATGATGCCGGTCCCGCGGAAGTGGCGGGCGAGGTCAACCATCGTGTGGTCGTTCACGCCGCGCTTGACCACGGCGTTCACCTTGATTGGCGCCAGGCCAACCTCCTGGGCGGCCTTGATGCCGTCGAGGACGGTGGCGACCGGCACACCCGAGTCGTTCAGGGACTGGAAGACGGCGTCATCGAGCGAGTCGAGCGAGACGGTGATGCGCTGCAGGCCGGCGTCCTTCAGCTTCTGCGCCTGGGCACGGAGGAGCGAGCCGTTCGTGGTGAGCGTGAGGTCGCGCATGCCGGGGATGGCGCGCAGCTGGGCGAGGAGCTGGTGGAGGTCCTTGCGGACCAGCGGCTCGCCACCGGTGATACGCAGCTTTTCGACCCCGAGCGAGACGAAGATGCGGGCCAACCGGGTGATCTCTTCGTACGAGAGGATCTCGGTGCGATTGAGGAACTGGTAGCCCGGTCCGAAGACTTCGCGCGGCATGCAGTAGGTGCAGCGGAAGTTACAGCGGTCGGTGACGGAGATGCGAAGGTCACGCAGCGGACGCTGCAGCGTATCCAGCAGTTCCATGCGTTCCAGTGTAGCCGGTCAGGACTGGGACGGTGCGGTCTCTTGTTCCTTCGATTCGGCGAACCGGACGAGCAGTTCGTCGTAGCGCTGGACGCGCTGGGCCAGCTCCTCGCGCAGGGAGGACATCTTCTCCATCTTCTGGTCGATCAGGGCGAGCTGCTGGAGGGTCACTTCGCGGGCGGTGCGGGCCTTCTCCGCCTTCTCTTCAGCATCAGCGTCGCGGCGCCATTCAGCCTTGATCTGGGTGCGCACGTCCTCGGCGACGAGCATCTCCTTGATTTCGGCGAGGGAGAAGCCGAGCAACTCCTTGAGCTGCTTGATCCGGTCGATCCGCTCGATGTCTTCGGGCGAATAGAGGCGGAAGCCGCCATCCATGCGCGTCGGCGGGTTGAGCAGCCCCTTCTCTTCGTAATAGCGAAGCGTGCGCTGGGTGAGGTTGGCGCGCTCGGCCGCTTCGCCGATCTGGAGGAAGCGTTCGGGCCGTGGTTCGTCGGTCATCGCATAGTCAGTCTACCAACATTGACGCGCACGTCAATGTTAGTTGTCACGAATGCCGCCATGACGCCTCGTCGGGCCGAAAACGACGTGTCGAGGGTTGTTTCTTAGGGCCGATTCGGGGCCCGAATTGGAAGGGGCACATAAGCGCGCGGCCCCGTGAAAACTCCGTGCAGGGGCCCGACGCAAATACATAAGTGCATTGAAGCAGCCGCCAGTGAAGACTACCTTACCGCCTGCGTCCCCCGGGCGGACGCACCGTGACGGTCCACCCGGAAGGCCCCCATCCTGGCCGTCAACATTCAATCCCTGGCTCTTGCCGTTCAAGAAATCCCCGTTTTGCCACGGGAGGAAGGAGTGCGCCCAAAAGCATGGACGAACAGCCCAACGCCATCGATCAGCGCACCCTCTCCCGCGGCTGGCAGGGAGCCCTCGGACGGCTGGAACTGGAGATCAACCGCCACAACTACGAGACGTGGCTGGCCGGGACGCGCGCCCTCCGCATCGATGGCACAACGCTGGTGGTGCAGGCCCGCTCGGCGATGACCTGCGACTGGCTGAACCGCCAGCTCCGCGTGGTGGTCGAACGAGCGGCGATGCAGGCATTCCCGTCCATCACAAGCGTGCAGTTCGTCGTCCCGGGGGAGGCCGCAGCCGAACCGGTGGAAGCCGCCGCGCCGGCGGCCTACGTCGCACCCACCGTCGTCGGCATCGTGAACCCCCATTTCACCTTCGATGGCTACGTGACCGCGAACGGCAACCTCCTCGCCGTCCGTTCCTGCGAGGACCTGCTCGCAGCCGCCGACCAGCAGGTGAGCCCGGTGGTGGTCTACGGGCCGCCGGGCATGGGCAAGACGCACCTGCTTCACGCCGTTGCCGGGAGAGCGCGGGACCTCGGCCGCCGCGTCGCCTGCCTCAACGCCGATGACTTCACGAACCGCTTTTTCGCGGCCCTCAAGTCTGGCCACGGCGACGCCTTCAAGGCGGCCGTTCGCACTGTCGAGCTGCTCATCATCGATGACCTGCAGTCGCTGGCGACGAAAAAGGCGGCGGTCGACGAACTTGTGAACACCATGGAAGAGGTCACCAACAGCGGCGGGCACATCGTCATCGCCAGCGAGCGGAGCCCCTTCGAACTTGGGCTGCCCGAGCGACTCGAATCGCGCCTTTCGGCAGGCATCGTGACCCGCGTCGAGTGCTTCGATTGCAGCGAACAACGGATGTTCATCGAGACCGTCGCGCGAAGGCGGCGGGTGGCGCTGCCGGGCTGGGCGATCGACCGGATCGCGGCGACCCGCGCGGGTTCGGTACGCGAACTGCTCGGCCGCGTGAACGAGGCCATCAAGCTTGAGCGGCTCGGGAGGCTGGACATGGCCGCCCTCGACGCGCGCGTGGCCGGAAACGCGGTAGTCGAAGCGGCACAGGAACACATTCGCCACGCGGCGCTTCTCACGCGCGTGGCCACCTACTTCGACGTTGCCTCGGAGTCGCTGCGTGGGCGCGACCGCGGCACGCGTGTCAGCACCGCCCGGGCCGTGGCCGCCGCCGCGCTCAAGCTCCAGGGCGCCAGCGTCCGCGAGATCGGCGAACTGCTCGACGGGCGCGACCCATCGACCATCCAGTCGCTGACAATGCGCGGCAAGAAGCTCATCGCCGGAGACACGGCCCTGGCGGCGGCGCTCAGCCTCGTAGCCTGAAATAGCGAGCACTCCGGCGTTGCGGTGCGCCGCCCGGCGCATCAGACTTGGCGGCCATGGACTGGCACGATTCACCGGAACAAACGGCCTTTCGCAGCAGCGTCCGGGCGCTCATTGCCGAGCGGCTGCCGGAGCGCTACCGCGCGTTCGCACGCAGCGGCGGCCCCGGCGAACGCCAGTGGGAGAACGACCGCAAGTCAACCGACGCAGCAGCCCGCCAGGCTGCCATCGACTGGCACGCGGCCCTCGCCGAGCGAGGGTGGGTAGCGCCCCACTGGCCGCGCGAATATGGCGGCGGTGGGATGTCGGCGATGGAGCAGGCCATCCTCAACCAGGAGTTCGCGGATGCGGGCGCGCCGGCCGTCGGCGGCTCAGGCGTAGCGATGCTTGGACCGACCCTCATCCTCCACGGCAGCGAAGAGCAGCGGAAGCAGTACCTCCCGCCGATCCTCGCGGGTGAAGCCACCTGGGCGCAGGGCTACAGCGAACCGGGCGCAGGTTCCGACCTCGCTTCGCTTCAAACGCGCGCGGTCCGCGACGGCGATGAGTTCGTGGTCAACGGCCAGAAGATCTGGACATCTGCGGCACACACCGCCGACGCGATCTTCGCGCTCGTCCGCACCGACCCGCAGGCGCCAAAACACCGCGGCATCTCGTTCCTCCTCATCGATGACATCAAGTCGCCGGGAATTTCCATCCGGCCACTGGTCGACATGAACGGGAAGCACTACTTCAACGAGGTCTTTTTCGAAGACGTGCGCGTGCCGGCCGCGAACCTGGTCGGCGAGGAGAACCGTGGCTGGTACGTCGCGATGACGCTGCTCGACTTCGAACGCTCGAACATCGGCGGCGCAATTGGCGCGAAACGGACACTCCGGCGCATGCTCGGCATCGTTCGCGACGACCCATGGCTCAGCCGGCGGCTCGATTCCTCGCCGCTGCGCCACGAAATAGCGCAGCGCTTCATCGAAGCCGAGGTGATGTACCAGCTCTCGCTCCGCATCATCTCGATGCAGAACCGGGGTCAGCTTCC
>JBDHWA010000142.1:0-5885 GCA_039809945.1 Dehalococcoidia bacterium
CCTTCTCGAGACTGCGGGCTTCCGCGGTCTGAGGCTTCCTGACGGAGTCATACTGCGGCAATTGGTAGTCGGCCATCTTGTCTCCTCGCGGGCATCATACTCCCGCATGCCAGCGTTCGTGGGGCCCTGCACCCCGATTTGTCACTCGAGGTGCCGTAAGTGCTCCCCGAAGTCGGCCTCGGTGACCATCCTGCCCAGCTTCTGGAATTCCCGCCGGGTTCCCTGGATGAAATGCTTCATCGTCATCAGGTTCCCGTCCTGGGCGGCGAGGAACCCGGAAGCGAGGACGATGTTCCGGATGTTTCCCCCACTGATGCGGAACTGCCTGGCCAGGAACACGAAGTCGACGTCATCGGCGAGAGGAGCATCGTCCGGCACGAGGCTGCGCCAGATTCGCAGGCGGTACGGCTCTTCCGGCATCGGGAAGTCGACCACGAAGTGCATGCGGCGGAGGAACGCTTCGTCCAGGTTCGCTTTCAGGTTCGTGGAGAGGATGACCGGTCCCGCATACTCCTCGATCTGCTGGAGGAGGTAGGCGGTCTCGATGTTGGCGTAGCGGTCGTGGGCGTCGCGCACTTCCGAGCGCTTCCCGAAGAGGGCATCGGCCTCGTCGAAGAAAAGGATTGCGTTCGAGAGCGAGGCGTCCCGGAAGATGGCGCCGAGGTTCTTCTCGGTCTCGCCGATGTACTTGCTGACCACGCCGCTCAGGTCGATCTTGTACAGGTCCAGGCCGAGTTCGGCGGCGATGACCCCCGCGCTCATCGTCTTCCCGGTTCCAGACTGCCCGGCGAACAGGGAAACGACTCCCTTCCCGTTCGAAAGTTTCTTGCCGAAACCCCACTCGTCGTAGACCCGGTGGCGGTGCTCGACCATGCCACAGATCTCGTGCAGTTGGGCCAGTGGGTCAGGCTCGAGTATGAGGTCTTCCCAGCGTTTTCGTTCGACCACCTTGCTGGCCAGGCTGGAGAGGATCGGCGCTGAGCGCGCCCGTGCCGCCGCATAGAGGTCATCCACCGTGATGACCGGCGACGAAGCGTCACGGGTCGTGGCAAGGCCGCGGGCGCTGAGGACGGCGGCCTCGATGGCGCCGGTGTCCAGTTCAAATTTCCCGGCGATGACCGGCAACTCCTGCTCGACGGCGGCAGCACAGGGCGTTGTCTCAAGGTTCGCGCGCCATTCGGCCAGGCGTCCCTCGTAGCCGGGGCGTTCAACCCTGACCGCTGGCCCGTGCCAGGCTGGTTCGCCGTCCCACGCGAGGATCACGAATGGCGCCGGTGACGATTCAACGGCGGTGAACACCTCCGACTGCGTCGGCGGGTCCAGCGCTTCGCAGCCGTGAACCAGCAGCACGAACGACTGGAGCGCCGCTTCGCGAGAGGCCCGGTCGAACACCTCCACCGGGCCGAGTTCGCGCCCCGCGAGCCAGGCTTCGACCACGCCGTCGAGGCCGGCTGCCTGGGCGATTGATGCTGCCGTCCGCCGGTTGCGCATCTCGTCCGGGCCATGAAGCGACAGCGCTCGCGGCTGCAGGGCGAGCGGGTCGATGGGCGGCGGCTCGGCAGCGTGCCAGGCGCGTGATTCTGCGAGGTGGTGCAACGAAGCTGCACCGGCCAGCCGTTCGTCAAGGCTATCCCCGCCAGCGAGAAACCGGGCGATCCGGGCGTCGAGCGTGACGGTCCGGGCGAGGAGCGGCGTGACGGCCTGGCCCGGGTCATCATGGAGTTCGATGAGCCGGAAGCGGCGCAGCGGCGCAGTGCGGTCGAATGCGCGCTGGGCATCGACGAGATCACCCCAGAAGAGCCGCAGGAAGACCTCGACGCGAGGCCGCCTCCGCGAGACATCGTCCTGCACATAGGCGATGAGCCGCTCGATATCGGGGTCGGTTTCACCGGCGAAACAGAGCGCGAGGACTGCGGACTCAGGGCCGCAGAGCCCGAGCAGCCGGCCGAGTTGCGCCAGCCGTTCACCCATCGCCTCGATGAGGTCCTCGGGCGAGCTGCTGGAGGGCGGTCCCGGGTCGCCAGCCCGCCGAAGGATGCGGTCCGCTTCCTGGTCGGAAATATAGAGACCCCGCAGGTCGTCTTCGCCGACGGGCACGCCGCGCTGGCGGAGGCGTTCGACCTCGGCGTCGAGAAGCTCTGCGGCTGCATGGGACAGTGCTGCTGCGTCCATGGGCTAACCGAAAACGTAGGAGCAGTTCATGGAGGCTGACGGCCAGTTGCCATCGCCGCTGTATTGAACCAGCAGCGTACCCGTTCCTGGCAGGTTTTCCGGCATGAGGATTTCGGCGAACGAGCCGAACGAGCCACCGCTCACCATAGTGGCGGAACCTGCGAGGGTCCCGTTGATGATCCACGTCATTTGGCCTGTGGGTACCGGATAGTCGCTTGTCCAATTGGCGACGTAGGCATCGATTGTGGTGGCATATGGGTCGGGCGCCCCACAGAAACTCGATCCCAGGACGCTTGGCAGCGGTTGCGGCGGCGGCGGCGGCACCTGGCCCAATTGCACACTCGCAACGTTCGACGTGGTGCACACCGAGTTGTAGCAAACCTGCGCCTGCACGGTGATTGTGCCCGTGGCCGGGCCGTACGTGGTGAAGTACTTCGCGCCGCTGAAGTCGCTCGTGGGCGAGGCAGGTCCCGTTGTCGTCCACAGGATCGTGTTGTAGGCCTCGACGAACGACGTCGTGCAGTCGATCTGATTGCCCGAGCCGGTCGGCGTCGCCAGGCAGGTCACGTTCACCGAAGGCGGCGGGCCCACGGCCGGGGTGGTTGGCGTGGGAGTCGGCGTGCCCGGCGCCGGTGTCGCCGACGGAGTCGGCGTGGGCGTGGTGAACTTCACGACGACCGAGGCCGAGCCGGTCTTGCAGACCGTCACGTTGCAGGCTGTCATCTCCACGTTGGCTGTCGTGTCTGTGGTGAAGGTTGTAGAGAACGCCGTGGAGCCGGGTGGCACCGGCGCCGGCAGCCCATTGATGCTCCAGCGGGTGGTCGTGGCGGTGCCGGTCACAGAACCGGTGCAGGTGACGCCCGCGCTGGGCGGCGAAGCCTGGTAGACCACATCGCACTTCACCGTCACCGCGGCTGGTGGCACCGGCGTTGGGGTCGGTGCGGGCTTCTTCGTTGGCGTCGCGCTCGGCGTCACGCCCGGGGTGGGTGTGGTTGCCGGGGGGTTCGGGATGACATTGCCGCCGCCACCCGGGACGCCGCCGCCCGGAAGCGTGGGCGTTCCCGAAGCTCCGGCCGGCGTTGTTGCGCTCCCCGGCGGAGTGCCCTGGATGACCTGGAGGTCCACTCCGGTCTTTGCCGGGTCGTACGACATGCCAATAACTGAGAGCCCGGTCGAGTCGCGTGTCTCGACGGTTGCCTTTCCGTCCTGGTCATAGCTGTGAATAGCGACGCTGGTGCCGCCGCTGCTGGGGTTCACGACTTCGATGCGATAGTCGTCCTTGTTGCCGGGCAGGAAGATGGTTGTCGTCCCGGCGCCGGCTGGCGGCGGACTCTCGACGCAGGTGGGGTCGCGCCAGGCTTCCCGGCTCGAAAGGTACGCGCCGTCGATGCCCACGGGCGCGGGAGAGGTCGTCTCGTCCGTGTTCAGCGACCCGACGATTTTGCCCTGCTTGTCGGTGATGCGGACGCGGAGGTCCTTCGGCACGGTGATGGCGACTGCCGCCAGGTCACTGCTTGGCTCGAACTTCACCGAACTCTTCACCTTCCCCTTGTAGGCGTCGAGCGTCTTCCGGTCGGCGTAGTAGGGGTCGTTAATCAGGATCTTGTCGCCATCGAGACCGACGGCGGCGATGTAGTGGCCCGGCACTTCGAGGACGATGGGTCGCCCGGCCTGCAGTTCGGAACGGATCTCTTCGTCCGAGCCGACGCCGAAGCCGGCGAACCGCAGTGTCGGGCTGCCCGGCCTGGTCTTTGCGATCTCCCCGGAGAGTTCGTTCGCGGCGGTCCAGATGACGTCCCCATAGATGTAGCCACGGCTCACCCAGCCACGGCTTGTTTTCCGCGCGTCACCGTTAAACCACTCGTTCACGGTTTGTGGCGTGAGTTGCGAACCGTCCGGCATCGTCAGGATGTTGAAGATAGCCATGACCGTGGCCACCGAAGTCATCGCACAGCCACATTGCTCGATGGTGGTCCCGCACCAGTCGGGGCCGAATTCCGGGTCATCGGCTTTGGCGTAGGTGTCTTTCGCCCAGGCGGGGTTGTTCTGCGCGAAGAGGGGGGCGCCTGTGGAGCCGGCCGGCAATGGCTTCACCTTCGCGAGCGATTTGTCGCGCTCCTCCTGTGTCTTGTCGCACATGTGGACGCCTGCGTAGGCAGCCTCGGGATCCCCCGTGGACACTGCCGTGGTCTTCGTCGACCACGGGATCCAGGTTGGGATCTGGTCGCGGTAGATCCACGAAATCCAGAAGGCCAGGGCGAGGGCGGCAAGAAGCAGGACGAGGGCGACAGGCCACTTCCAGCGCTCCAGCGGTGGATGGACAAGCAACTGGCCCGGCGATTCCACCGTGTCCGTGCCGCCCACAGCGGGCGTAGCGATGATGCGGTACGGCTGAATTGTCGCCCGGCCAAATAGCTTCCGGTTGCGATTCCGAACCCGGAACGGGACGCGAATCTCGCGGCCGGGCGGCAGTTCGATCGTCGGGCTGGGGAAGTCGTAGAGGAATGCGCCCTCATCGTCGAGCCCGGAGAGGGTGTAGCTGACGAGGGCGTTGCCGTTGTTCTTCGCTGTCAGGTTGAAGTCGCGGCGGCTGCGTACCGGCGCCACGCTCAGGCTCGTCGCTTCGAACGGTTCGACCACGAGCTTGCCGAAGTCGACGCCTTCGCGCTCGTGTTCGCCCGAGTTCACCACGATCCCGAAGTCGTACTCCCCGGCGAGGGAATCGGGCGACACCGGCGGCTGGATGATGATGGACACGTTCTCACGCGTGCCCGGCACGATGGCCAGCGTGTTCTGGCTGAAGGTGACCCACGCGGCCGGGATCCCCGTGACGCCGAGCGTCACAAGGTCGACCACCCGGCCCCGGTTCTGGATGACGGCCGTGGCGAAGGCCGTGCCTCCCGGCTCGACCGGGGTGAGCGGCGAGGTGACCTGGACGCGGATGGCCGCGGACGGAGCGTCCTCGATCGGTTCGAGCGGGGCGCCATCGGGGCCGGTGTCCGGCTGCTCCCGTTCTGTGGTGATGGCCGGCGCCGGGAAGAACTGGGCCTGGACATCGCCGAACCGCAGTGACTGCGTGTTCTCGACAATGTTCGAGGTGTGCGGGTCGATGCGGTGACCATCGACGAAGGTACCTGCCGCCGAGCCCAGGTCCTCGATAAGCAGATGCCCGGATTCGATGACGATCCGTGCATGGCGGCGCGACACCGAGAGATCGTCGATAACGATCCCGTTGCCATCGGCTCGGCCAACCACGAGGGACGGCAAATCCAGCGGGAATTCCTGCGAATCCCCGTCGGGCGTGCGCACCTGCAGCGAACCGAACTTCACGCCCTGTCACTCCCCCGAAGGCATGGTCAGCCAGAGAATACGCGCGCGGCGGCGGCGGTGCGAGCGGGTGTTAAGGAACGTCAGGTGAGCGTGATAGTCAGCGTGTTGGAAACGACTGGTGAACTGTAGTCGTTGTTCGTGGTCGAATAGTGAACCTCAAGGTCGTGCGTCCCGGCCGAGTTGGGGGAGTTCCAGGTGAGCGTCATCGAGCCGCTGCTCACGGTCTTGCTCTGCAGGCACGAGGTTTGTCCCACGTAGCGGAGGCATATGGTGCCGGGCGCGGTCCCTGGCGTGATAGTCACATCGATTGTGATGTCGGTGTTCCTCGCATAACTCGATGCACTCGAGGAGATCGCCACACTGACGTCAATCTCGGTAACGGT